>CAZLJB010000111.1:0-8349 GCA_964559195.1 uncultured Anaerolinea sp.
AAGGAGAAAAAGATGAAAAAACTTGCCTTTTTGCTGACTGTACTGACTATTTTGAGCACCCTCCTGGCTGCTTGCGCACCCCAGGCCACACCCGCCCCGGCCCCTGCTCCCACGGAAGCTCCTGCACCGACCGCTGCACCTGCCCCCACGGAAGTTCCCCCACCCACAGCCACTGCTGCTCCGGCGCCCGTCACCATTGCCTACTGGGCCTTTGGTAGCGAAGGTTCCGCCATGGCCGATGGCACCCTCTGGACGGATTGGTACGGCAAACTCTTCAAGCAATACGAAGCTGCCCACCCAGGCGTTACCGTTGACTTCGCCCTGAAGGGCTACGATGCCAGCGGCAGCACCCTGGTTGTTGACACTGCCGTCGCCGCTGGCACGCCCCCAGATATTTACTTCGACACCAAGTTCCGTGTCAAGAAATACCAGGATGCCAAGCTGCTCGAAGATCTGACCCCCGTTTTGACCCCTGCCGACCTGGCTGCTTATGATGCGGCTGCGACTGCTGGTTCGAAGAGCGGCAGCATGATGTGGAGCATCCCCGCTGATGGCGGTTATTGGAACATGATCGTCAACAAGTCCCTTTTCGACAAGGCGGGCAAATCTGATTTGCTGCCCAAGGGACCAGATTACAGCTGGACCACCGAAGAATTCATGAAGGCTTGCGCAGCTATCAACGATCCCGCCCACAAGGTTTGGTGCACCGCTTTCTTCGCCGGCAGCACCTCCATGGATTCAGCTACCAATGAATGGTTGGCTGGTTTCCCAGATTGCAAATTCTTTGACCAAGCCTCTACCAAGTACACGGTCAACAGCCCGGCCTGCGTAGAAGCCATGACTTTCCTGCACACCATTTACGAAAAAGGCTACATGGTTCCAGGCGCCGCCGGTTTGATCGATGACACCACCGATCCCTACTGGCTCGACCAGCAGGTTGCCATTCTTGGACAGGGCAACTGGTACGACAGCATTACCAAGAAGGGTGTTGCTGCCGGTACATCCAAGCCCCGTGATGTCATTTTCGTCCAGTTCCCGAATAAACCCGGTTCTCCAACCACACCGGCCGGCATGTCCAACCCGGATGTTTGGGGTGTCTTCAAGCAAAAAGACCCCGCCAAGTTGAAAGCTATTTACGACCTGGTTCAGTTCATGCAGCAGCCCGATACCGCCGCTCAGATCGCGGCTGGTTGGGGCAAAATCCCGGTCCGCAAGGACGCCAAGTTCCAGAGTGATGACCCGGCCGTTGCCGAACCGCTGGCCGCCGCCCGCAAGTTCGGTTCCTATGACCCCTACTTTGTCAACGGCGTTCCATGCAGCTACACCGATGTCCGCACCGCATGGTCCGAGACCCGCCAGGCTTTCTGGCAGGATAAGGCCGATGTCCAGGCTCTGTTGGATGCGTTTGTTGAAAAAGCCAATGGAATCGTGGGTGCCTGCCCGAAGTAAATAAACCTGACTGATAAACCTTCACAGGCGCATTAGTTAAATCATTGAGCCCAGGTTGTTGGAGTGCTTCCGGTGATTACCGGGTAGGGTTTCCCTGGCAACCTGGGCTCCGCTTATGATGAGTACAGGAGTTCCGGATTGGTGAAAAAAAATAACACTTTGGCCAAAGAATTCCGAAAAGGTCTATCTGGGTACCTGTTTATTGCCCCCGGTTATATTGCATTCATTGCATTCATGCTGATCCCGATTCTTTTTGCAATCAGTCTTTCGTTTTACAAAGCTTCCTTTGACCTTAACGCCCGCCAATATGTGGGCTTTTCTCAATATATTCAATTATTCAAAGACCTGGTCTTCAGACAGGCTCTGCAAAACACGATCAGCTATGCATTGGTGATCGTGCCTCTAACAGTCTTGATTTCGCTTTTCGTGGCTTTATTAATTGATCCATTGGGCCCCCGCCTGCAAGCTTTTTTCAGAGGCGCCTTCTATATCCCGGGTGTGGCAGGTGGCGTGGTTTTATCGGTTGTGTATTTGTGGATATTTAATCCCACCTATGGGTTGTTAAATTATGTGCTTGGTTTGTTTGGAATAGAGCCGGTTCTTTGGCTGGCGACTTCTCCGCACAGTTTCCAGGCGGTTTGCGCAGTTGTGCTGACCTTCACCATCGGCCAGCCAATCATCCTATTCCTGGCCGGCCTGGCAGGGATTTCGCAGGATGTGCTGGATGCCGCGACGGTTGATGGCGCCAGTGACCTGCAAAAAGCGCTCTACATCCGGCTGCCTTTGCTGCGACCGGTCATTCTCTTTGTGGTTGCGACCCAAACCATCCAGGTCTTTCAGCTCTGGGAGGTCATTTATATGGTGACCCGCGGCGGGCCGTTTAATTCCAGTACGTCATTGGTGTTTCTGATTTACCAGACTGCCTTTGAGAATTCAAATTATGGCAAGGCTTCCGCAATCGGTGTCATTTTGATGATCATCATCATGGTTTTTACGCTTATACAGTTAAGATTTTGGAACGAGACGGATGTATAAAAATGGACAGGTTGGTAAGCCGGGAAATGGTCGGCGTACTGTTTCCCCTGTCTGAGTGGTACCGAATTTTCAAGTATTGTCCAGGAGTTAATCATACCAATGTCAAGCCAGATCACGAAGAAGGAAGCCTACCGCCTGGCGGTAGAAAAAACAACCCGGTTGATGGGCTATGTCTTGCTGACCATCCTGGCCGTCACCTTTCTGATGCCGCTATATTGGATGTTTACGGGATCATTTAAACTTCAAACTGTCACAATGGCGCTGCCCCCTGAGCTTTTCCCAACCCAGCCAACCCTGGAAAACTGGATCCGGCTTTTCACCGGTCCCTGGCCGATCTGGCGTTGGGTGTTCAACAGCATGGCGGTTTCTTTATTGACCGTCTTCCTGGTACTGGTCATCGCCACCCTGACAGGTTATGGTTTTGGCAAGAAAAAATTTCCCGGATCGAATGTGCTCTTTTTTATCCTGTTGTCGACCATGTTTCTGCCAAACCAGGTGATCCTGATTCCGCTCTTTTTGCTGGTACACAGCCTGCATCTGACTTCCACGACCCTGGGCACTTATTTTGCCATGGCCATGCCAATGATTTCTTCGCCCTTTGGTATTTTCCTGATCAAGCAATTTTGCAGCACCATTCCTGATGAATTATTGGATGCGGCTCGGATTGACGGGGCCTCGGAATGGGGCGTTTTTACCATGATTGTTTTGCCCTTGTTAAAGCCGGCCCTGGCTGCTCTCTCTATTTTCACCTTCAACCAGGCCTGGAATTACTTTATGTGGCATTTTGTGCTGGCCTCGGATAAATCCCAGTACACCATACCGGTTGGCATTTCAATTATTTCACGCACACCCGCCATCGGCAAAATGTTGACTGATATTGGGCTGACGATGGCGGGTGGTTCCTTTGGCGCTTTATTCATGATTGTCTTATTTGTCTCTTTCCAGCAGTATTTCATCAAAGGGATTACTTTTGGTGCGGTGAAAGAATAAGGAACCTGATTTCCATGACTATCAAAAAAGAAAGCCTGTCGCGTCGCACCAAGCTGATGTACGGAGTCGGTGACGGTGGGATTAACCTTGCTGATACCGTGGTTGGTCTGCTGTTTGCCATTTTTCTGACGGATGTGGTCGGTCTGCGACCCGGTCTGGCGGCGGCGGTGGTGTTCATTGGTCGAACATTTGATTACATCAATGACCCGATCATCGGCTATCTTTCTGATCGCACCCGCAGTCGTTGGGGACGCAGGCGGCCATTTATTTTGTTTGGGATGCTGCCGTTTGCTTTGGCTTACATGCTGTTGTGGTGGATCCCGCCGATTGGTTCTCAAATCGGCCTGGCAATCTATTATGGCTTTGCCTTTGTGCTCTATGACACCGCGGCAACCGTTTTGTATATGCCCTATTTTGCGCTGACGCCCGAGTTGACCTCGGACTATGACGAACGCACCAGTCTGACCACTTACCGCATGGTATTTTCGACTGTCGGCGCCATGATCGCATTTGTTGTGCCGCTGGCCATCATCGGAACCATGAACCCGGAGAGTGCCGGAAAGGTCATGGCAGTTGGCTCCGGTGTGGCGTTCATCAGCATTTTACCAATGCTGGCGGTTTTCCTGGGCACACGTGAACGAGCTGAGTATCAGGACCAGGAGCAGCCGAGCCTCAAAGTATCCATTCTGGCAGCTGTGAAAAACAAGCCCTTCCTGTATGCAACGGGTATTTTCCTGTTTGGCTGGACCGCACTGGATATCACCCAGGCCACGTTGTTGTATTTCCTGAAATACCGCATGAACCTTGAACAAAATTATGACATGGTGTTTGGCCTGTTATTTGTGGCGGCCCTGGTTTCCCTGCCGTTGTGGAACTGGGTGGCGGGTCGCTGGGATAAGAAACGGGCCATCATGCTGGGGATGCTGTTCCTGTCCGTATCCATCATCGGTATGGGTTATATGAGTCCTGATTGGGGTTTGCCGGTTGTGTTGTTATTCAGCTGCCTGGTGGGCTTCGGTTTGGGCGCAATCCAGGTCTTGACCTGGGCCATAATTCCAGATGCGATTGAGTGGGACGAGTTGAAAACCGGGCAGCGCCATGAAGGCATGTTCTACAGCCTGGTTCAAACTCTGCGCAAGATAGGATCCTCCCTCTCGCTGCCTTTTGTATTGTTGATGCTGGAATGGACGGGTTATGTTGCCAATGCCCCGCAGCAACCGCGCAACACCATCCTGGGTATCCAGGCTTTGATTGGCCCCATCCCGGCTGTTTTCTTGCTGGTGGGTATCTTTTTAGCTTCACGCTACCCCTTGAGCCGCAAGGTTTTTGACCAGGTGCGCGCAGAACTGGCGCAGCGGCATGCTGACCAGGCAGTTCTGGAACCCAAAAAAGATCAGGCTGGCTAAGATGCGACTCCGGTTTGGAATTGGCCTGGGGCTGGTTTTGATGACCGGCGCAGGTCTGCTGCTGGCTGGGATAAGCGCAACTTTCTGGCTGTTTAAGCTGCTGGGCATCCTGTTTGGGATTCTTGTTCTGCTGCCCGGAGGCCTGCTGCTGAGCTGGCTGATTGGCTCGGGACGGCCTGACAGCCGAACTGAGATGAGCATGGAAACCTGGCAAGTAGTGGATGACGGGCTGCACAATGCTTTTACGGATTTAATCTTCTGGCACGAGTATTACTGGCTGGTGTATGTATCTTCACCATCCCATTTCAGAAGTGAGCAAAGCCGGGTGGTGCTGCTGCGATCAAGTGACGCGCGCCGCTGGCAGGAAGTCCGGAAATTTGATGGAGCCGGGCAGGATATCCGCGATCCGAAATTGGGAATTATCCAGGGCCAGCTGTTTGTTTACGCCTTGTTAAATAAAAGCTTTGATCCTGAACCATATCGGAGCCTTGTTACTCACAGTCAGGATGGCCTGGTCTGGGCACCTTTGGAAGCAGTGGTTCCGGATGGCTGGTTATTGGGGCGGTCCATCGCCCTGCCGGATGGCAGTTGGGTTGCTCCCGCTCATCGCATCGATCAGGGCACGGTTGTGCTGCTGCGTACGACGGATGGCAGTCACTGGAGTATTTACAGTACGATATTTTCGGGCAGTGTAGAAGAACACGCAGACGAAACAGCCATTCAACTGCTAGCAAATGGCTGCATGCTGGCCGTCAGCCGGCTGGAATCAGGCAGCAGCCTGTTTGGAAGCGAACAGGCTGCCACTCTCATTTCGCTTGCGGAGCCACCCTTTACAAGCTGGTCACGCTCCAATCGAAGTGCAGTCACCCGCCTGGATGGGCCGAACCTTTTCAACCTGCAGAACCGGCTTTATGCAGTTGGGCGATCACAACCCGGCCGGGCTGCAGCCGCGGAGGTGCCAGGGAGGCCTGGCACCCGAACGAAACACGGATCGGTGTTTGGCCGGAAAAGAACCGCACTTTTCCAGGTTGATGAAGAACGGCTGGAATTGATCCACCTGACAGATTTGCCCAGTTCTGGAGATACGGCTTATGCCGGGGCGGTCGTCCGGGATGCAAAGATAATCATCAGCTATTACAGTAATGACCCGCAAAGTGATTATCCCTGGTTGTTGGGAATGCTGCTGCCAAGTCGTATTCAAATCAGTATGCTCGATCTAGCAAGTCAAAAAACACAAAAGGATGAAAGATGAAAGATCTTGGCCCCGTTATTCCCATCGTGACACCCTGCACCCCAGACGGCAATTTGGATCTGGATGGTTTTCGATCTGTTTGTTCTGAAATGTTGGAAGTTGGCTGCAAAGGCATTTTTATTGCGGGAACAACCGGGCGTGGTCCGTGGTTTAACCTGGGCGAACGGGCCCGGCTTTGCCGCGCAGCTGCAGATCACATTCATGGCTCTGTGCCATTGTTTGCAGGTTGCACTTCATCGGGATTGCCTGGCATGCTTGAAAACGCGCGCGCCATGTCAGATTCCGGCGCCCAGGTGGCGGTTGCAACCGTCCCAACTTACTTTCACTATAACCAAACCGAAATTGAGACAATTTACTCCAAATTTGCGGATGCCAGTCCTTTGCCAGTGATTGTTTACGATATCCCGGAATTTACCAATGTTAAATTGGCCGATGACATGGTTTTGCGGCTGGTCCGGCATGGAAACATCATTGGATTCAAGGATTCAAGCGCAGACCTGGAACGCTTCAGAGCTCTGGTGGAGGCTTTACAGTCTTTTCCGGACTTTTATCTGATGCAGGGCAAGGAAAATCTAATCGCTGAATCTCTGCGAATTGGCGCTTCCGGTTTCATCGTCAGCCTGATGCATATCGACCCGCTGCCGTTTACCTCAGTCTACCGGGCTGTGCGCGCTGGCAACCAGCCCCTGGCCGAAGCCATCCAGGCTGAGATCAACAAAGTTATTCGACTGGTCAAGGCAAGCATCGATAACCGTCCCGAATCCTCTACCTTATTCCATTTATTGAATTATGCCCTGCAGAAGCGTGGAATTTGCAAGAATATTCTGCTGGATCATGATGATAGAGCCCCGGCCTGGGTAATTGAAAATGCCCAGCGCAGCATTGAGTTATGCCTGGCTGCGGATGGGTTACTGCAGAACTGAAAGTTATTATTTCATTACTATTAAACAAGGAGCTTCCAAATGTCAAATCAATCAAAAACAACCAAAGTTGGGGATGCCTCGGGCCGTGGTTCGGTGGCCGGGTATCGGGTGAATTTTCCTGCCCGGATGCGTACTTACACTGAAGCAGAGATCGCGACAGTCGTAAATGTTATGCGCAATGCAGAAGTCCAGACCCAGGGTAACTACATGCGCCAATTTGAAGCCGATTTCAAAGCCTACACCGGCGCAAATTATGCCTTTGCCATAGACAACGCCACCAGCGCCCTGCGTCTTTCGGCCATCATGTGCCAGGTTGGCCCTGGAGATGAAGTGATTGCCCCTGGCTATACTTTCTGCGCATCTGCGATTCCCTTTGGGATGACTGGCGCCAGCCTGGTTTGGGCAGATATCGACCCGGAAACCTGGGTGGTTGATCCAAAGGATATTGAAAAGAAGATCACGCCCCGCACCAAGGTTTTGCTGGTTGTCCACCTGTTAGGGATGCCGGTGGATATGCCCGCCATTTTGAAAATTGCCGAGAAGCATAACCTGCGCGTGGTTGAAGACTGCGCCCAGGCTCCAGGTGCTGCCATCAATGGGAAAAAGGTGGGCACTTTTGGAGATTTTGGCTGTTTCAGCTTTCATGGCGCCAAGAATCTGACCACCCTGGGTGAGGGCGGCATGTTGACAGTAAAATCAGATGCTGATGCAGCGATGACCCCCGGCTTGCGCCATAATGGCGTACGCCCCTTCGCTGGCGAGCGAGAGCGCTATTGGGTGCCGGCCATGTCGAACGTTGATATGGATCTGGAAAATACCTGGCCAAATAACTTCAGCATTGGTGAAGCCCAGTGCGCGCTGGGGAGCGAGCTGCTGAAAACCCTTGAGCAAAATAATGATATTCTGAATGCTCAGGCCAGCCGGCTGCGGGCCGCCCTGGCGGACGTCCCGGAAATCAAATTAGCAAAAACTCCAGATGGATACCGGCACATCTACCACCAGTTTGTGCTTCATTTTGATGGCTCCGCCTTTGGGAAAAACCGCAATGATCTGCTGGATTTCCTGACCACCGAAGCAGGCATACGCGCCATCGTTCAGTATCACCCGCTCTACCGTTACCCGCTTTTCCAGAAGCTGGGTGTGGGCAAACAAGATTGCCCGGTGCTGGAGGATTGGTGGGATAACTCATTCAGCTTCCCGTGGTGGATTGGCATGTCTGATGAGACCCTGGATTATTTAGTTGATTCTGTCAAAGCCGGTATTGCTGCATTAAAGGCGCAGTAATTATGGAATA
>CAZLJB010000112.1:0-8347 GCA_964559195.1 uncultured Anaerolinea sp.
GAGATAGCTTCAGGTGACTGGAGTTCAGACGTGTGCTCTTCCGATCTATGAGACGTTTAATCCCTTCATTGACCCAAATTTCTCAATGATGGTTTGAGCATCCGCCATAGCCTGGCACGGATGGCTGAAATCGCTCAGGCCATTAATTACTGGTACAGATGACCATTTGGCCAGCTCCACTACATGTTCATGCTCAAACACACGTGCCATCATGCCCTGAACATATCCACTTAATACACGAGAGACATCTGCGATGGACTCTCGTTTTCCAAGACCAATTTCAGCAGGCGATAGATACAGGGCATCCCCACCCATGTGCCGCATGGCCATATCAAAAGATACACGTGTTCGCAGGCTTGGTTTTTGGAAAATTAATGCAAGTACCTTGCCTTTGAAAAGGGGTTTATTGCCACCCGAAAAATGTTCTTTTTTGAGCCGGATTGCCAGATCCAGGATATCTTGAATTTCAACCGGGGAATAATCAGACACATCAAGAAAATGTTTCATAAACGGCGTTCTCCTCAAAGTATTTGTTTTAGCCCCGAGCGCCGCGCAGTCGAGGGGCTTAATTTTTTGTATTTACCGACCGCCTAATTATTTTTACCTGAAAAGTTGTTCTTTTCGCTGCAAACAACCGGGGTTCTACAAATATTATTACAATTAAATTGTATCACAAGGGTGATTGTAAGACGGGCTGCCTGTGTCACCGGGGCTGTGTGACAATTGTACCGAATTCGGCCTCCGGCCGGATCTGGATCATGGAAACAAAAATGGTATCGTCACATCGCAGTTGTTCGATATTTTTTCCAATATCGCAGTAGTCCGTCAACAGACATGCCCACCGGATTGGAGAGCTGATACGCTGCCGCCACCTTTGGATCAAGTCCCTGCCGTAGAGCCTGCTCATCCATCAAACTCAAGAAACTATCCTTCAAATCTTCCAATTGAGGGTTGCCGGGCATATTCTTATTTAACCAGGAATCGACGTCATCCAGAGCAGTGTTGATGGCTCGGAAATGCCAATCCACATCATCGAAAATTCCAAAATGGGTTGGGGCAATTCGCTTAAAATTCAATTTACTCAAAAAAGCGATTGTTTCGCGCCATTTCTCTAAATGGAACTCCGGCGGTGGCATCGGAATTCGAAGATATGGATAACCAGGTATGCGCACAGCCCCGACATCACCACTAAAACATAAATCTTCAAACTGATAACAATAGTGATGCTCAGCGTGACCCGGTGTATTTAAAGCGCGAAATCTCAAATTTCCAATCACAACTTCCTGGTTGTCTTGCAAAATATTCAGCTTTGTTTCAGGAACTGGATTAAACTTGCCCCACAGCGTATCCATCCGATCACCATAAATTCGACTGGCGCTCCCGAGCAGTTTTTCAGGGTTGAGTAAATGCGGTGCGCCCACAGGATGAACAAATATTTCTGCACCATAGGAAGCCAGCGAACCTGCGGCACCGGCATGATCAAGATGGATATGGGTCAGAAAAACATGCGTTATATCCTCCATCTTGTAACCGCGGGCCTGTAATTGACTTTTGAGTGACTCGATTGTCGAACCGGGGCCAGCTTCCACCAGTACAACTCCACTACTATGTTCCAACATATATGCCGAAACAGCCAAGGAACGTCCCTGGAAGTTCAAGTCAAGGGTGTGAATGATTGTGGTTGCCATGATCGATTCTCCTGTAAACGGTGGGTTGCGGCAAATCCAGCTAAAACTTCACCAAGCTTAGCATGGTTGTATATTTTGCAAACTGGCACGCCACGTTGTTCCAACCGTGCCGCTAGATCTTCAGAACCTTCTGGACCGCCAAAACTATGTGCCATTAGCAGCAAAATAATTGGGCGTTGTTTCCGGCGCTGAAGCAGTTCCACTGCCAGTTCGACATCTTTTTGAACAGATGCGGTAATAAGTAGTGCGCTTGACCCCAATGGCAGTTGCGGAGATTGCAAATCCACCAGGCTGGCGAGTGACAATTTTCCTTCGCCGGTCACAAAAGCAAGGGTTTCCAAAACTTTGCTTTCCTGGCGATCACTCCGTTCAGCCGAGATCACTGTGAAGATTGGGCCATCGCTCACAAAACCAACCGCCCGTCGTTGTCCAATAAAATAATGGGCAAGGGATGCCGCCAGGCTGACCCCATATTCCAATGTGGATGGGGGCAAATGGATTTCCGGTCGCTGTATAAAAATCCAGCTATCCCGGATGCTTGGGGTTTCAAATGGAAGCTGTGCCTGCACCTTTTGTTGTGCATCCAGAAATATCCAGACTTCAGATTGCGGGTCCTGCTCGAATTCCTTGACCATCAACTTGCCCCGCCGGGCTGTAGAAGGCCAATGAATTCGCTTAAGCGCATCGCCGTGAATATAATCACGCAGCCCACTGGCGTGTGGAGTAACATCGAACGACTTACGCTGAATGGCCTTTCCTCCAGGTAGCAGCCCGGCCTGGGATGGAAAATCTGCGATCGGAACGATCAAAGGCAGTACGAGCAGTGAATCGGATGAAGGATAAATTCGCGTATTACTAAAAAACCCGAAAGGATCCCCAGAGTTAAGCGTAGTTGGTCCCAATGGAAAGGCCCCACGGCTGGTCAGCCAGGTGCGGGCGCTGTAAGTCCTGTTCTCTTTGGCCCCAACCCAGGTCAATAAACGAGATCCAGCCGCTGATGGCAGATTGCTTTTATTACATACCTCCACAAAGAGACGCGGGATACGGCTTGGATTGATAAGCTCGAAATTTTCTTCGAAAACGTCACCGACGCTGGCCCGTAATGATCTGGCATGCCGGATGATCTGTAAACCTCGCAATGAAATCTTTGTCCAGACCCAGGTTGAAATAATCAATAATCCACCCAGGTACATCAATCGCATATAAAGCACAGCCCCGGTGCTGGCCAATCCCAGAATGCCAGCCAAAAAAAGGACAAAAAAAAGTACCCAACCAGTCTGTCTCATCAAACCGAGTAAGTGCCACCCGGAACCGGGGCAGCTAACATAATTTCCTGCACAATTCGTTCGGCTGTCACTTCTCGCAACCGGGCCGCGGGATTGACGATAATCCGATGCCCCAGAATAGGCATTGCCAGCGCCTTGATATCGTCTGGAAGAACATGCTCACGCCCATTTAAGGCAGCCCGGGCCTGGCCAGCTCGGAAGAGAGCCAGCGAACCACGCGGGCTGGCACCCAAATAGACATCACTGCTGGCCCGCGTGCGATGGGTAAGATCAACAATATAACGCTTGATGGATGGCGCAACATAAATACTTTTAACTGATTCCGCCGCGGCGAGCACTTCGTTTGCAGAAAAAACAGGCTCGATCGTATCAATTGGATGCCGGAGCCGCTGATCTTCGAGAACCTGGATCTCGTCAGTCATGGAAGGGTACCCAAGTCGCACACGCAGCAAAAAACGATCCAGCTGTGCCTCAGGTAATGGGAAAGTACCTTCGTATTCGATTGGATTTTGAGTTGCAAGCACAATAAATGGGCGTGGAAGTGGGTGGGTGTTCCCATCTACCGTCACCTGATGCTCATCCATCGCTTCCAACAGGGCTGCCTGTGTTTTGGGAGTAGCCCGGTTTATCTCATCTGCCAGAATAACCTGCCCGAAAATTGGCCCAGGGCGAAATTCAAAACTCCGATTTTCCTGGTTGAAAATGGAGACGCCGGTCACATCGGATGGAAGCATGTCCGGAGTAAATTGGACCCGGTTAAAAACACAACCTAGTGATTTTGCCAATGTCCGAGCCATAACCGTCTTGCCAACCCCGGGAACATCTTCAATCAAGACATGACCCTGGCAGAGCAAACCAATAATTACCAATTCGAGCGAATTGTGCTTGCCAATAATAACCTTTTCCAGACTTTCAAACAAGCGCTCACCAAAAGCTTTAATATCTGTCATGTAGGATCCTCTAAAGTGGGTGAATACAATACGATTGTACGTGACTTTCTCAGCTTGAGCAAGTCAGCTAAAAAGCCTGGGTGCATCCTATTCTTTCAGTGAATGAGGGGCTGCCGCCCTCGTTCCACCCCGGTTAAAACCTGCTCCCTTTCCCGCATGTTCAACTCTGCGAATTTGAATTCAGAATCTCTGCGGGAGAGGTTCGGGGTGAGGGCTCCTTTGCTGGCCGCTGGCAACCAACCCTTCAATAAACAACCACGCAATTAGAATTGGCCCAAAATAATACGATTTCCAGCGTTAGCCCGGGATATAATAAAGACATGTCTGACCTTTTTGATCATGCCATGAACGAACGGATGCGCTCCGAAGCCCCGCTGGCTGCCAGGATGCGACCGCGCACCCTCGCAGAATATATCGGCCAGGAACATATTGTCGGAGCAGGCAAATTACTGCGCCGGGCCATCGAGACGGATCGCTTGTTCTCGTCGATCATCCTGTGCGGTCCGCCTGGAACAGGAAAAACAACCCTGGCCCAGGTAATCGCAAACCAGACTAAAAGCCATTTCGAGACACTTTCTGCCATACTGGCAGGCAAATCTGATTTGCGCGAAGTGATCGATCGCGCCCAAGAACGCAACCGACTCTATAAACAGAGAACAGTCCTGTTCATCGATGAAATTCACCGCTGGAACAAAGCCCAACAGGATGCCTTGCTGCCGTTCGTAGAAAATGGCACTGTCACGCTGATCGGCGCGACCACTGAAAACCCCTTTTTCGAGGTCATCAAGGCCCTGGTCAGCCGTTCACGCATTTTTCAATTGCGCAATTTGAACCAGGCCGAGATTGCCACTTTGCTCGAACGTGCAATCACCGACCCAGAACGCGGTTATGGCAAACGCAAAATCGATCTGACGGCCGATGCCCGTGCACACCTGGTCGACATGGCCAGTGGTGACGCTCGAAATGCCCTAAATGCGCTCGAATTGGCCGTTGAATCGACAATTCCTGATGATAATGGGGTTTTACACATCACACTGGATGTAGCACAGGAATCCATTCAACGCCGGGCCGTGCTTTATGACAAGGATGGTGACGCTCATTACGACACCATTTCTGCCTTTATAAAATCGGTGCGTGGCTCAGATCCAGACGCTGCCCTGTATTGGCTGGCCAAGATGATCTACGCAGGCGAAGACCCACGCTTTATCATTCGCCGCCTGATCATCCTGGCAGGCGAAGATATCGGGCTGGCGGATCCAATGGGTCTGGTCGTGGCTTCCAGTGCCGCTCAGGCCTTTGATTATATTGGTTTGCCTGAAGGTATTTATCCAATTATTGAAGCTGTCCTTTACCTGTCAACCGCCCCAAAATCCAACACTGCTGGCGCATACTTCAAAGCCATGCAGCGCATTGAACAGGAAGGCGCCGGATCGGTTCCCAAGCATCTTCAGGATGGCAACCGGGATCGCGAAGCCACCGGTCAGGGAAAGGATTATGTCTATCCCCACGAGCAAGAGGGCCACTTTACTCCGCAGCAATACCTGCCAAAGCGCTTGCTCGGAACCTATTTTTACACCCCATCCGACCAGGGCTATGAGGCCCAGGTCAGTTCTCGTCTGGAATTGTGGCGGAATGCCCAAAAACAGGCGCTCGGAATCGAAAAAGAAATCTTCCTGCCCAATCTTCCCCAGGAACAAATCGACAACTTGAGGCGCAATATCAAGTAGAAACAATCAGACCCAAGAGGATAATAAGAATGCCTATACTTTTATTGATTCGCCATGGCGAAAATGAATATGTCAAAACCGGTAAAATGGCTGGCCGTTTGCCGGAAGTACATTTGAATGAGCATGGCCAGCGGCAAGCCCTGGAATTGGCGGATGCGCTCGCAAATGTCCCTATTAAAGCCATTTACTCATCACCCATGGAGCGCGCCCTCGAAACAGCCGCGCCTCTTGCGGCAAAGCTTGGGTTGGATATCAATATCCGCGCAGGATTAATTGAAACCGGTATCGGGGACTGGGCCGGTGAAGAATTGAAAAATCTTCGCAAACTGCCAGTCTGGAAAATCGTACAGGATAATCCATCCCGATTTCGTTTCCCAAATGGGGAATCCTTTGTGGAATGCCAGACCAGGCTGGTAAGTGAAATTGAATCGATCGTAAAAGCTCACCGCGATGAAGATATCATCGCTTGCGTGTCGCATGCCGATCCAATCAAATTGATGGCTTGCTACTACCTGGGGATGCCTCTGGACCATTTTCAACGCCTGGGCTGCGATACAGCCTCGGTCACTGTCCTGATGCTTTCATCCAAAGGTGTGCTCCTGGCGAAATTAAACCAGAGACCGCCCTTTAACTTTCCAATTCCAGAGAAAAAAAAGAAAACCAGGGCTTGAACCCCGATTTCACTCTCCGACAAATTGCATAAACACTTGGTTGCCTAACAGTCGTCCCCGAACCGTTAACTTGAGCCGGTCACCAATCAATTCCAGCAAGCCCAAACGCACCAATTGTTGGATTTCCTGCCCGAAAACATCCGTAAATTGAACCCCAAATCGTCCTTGAAAGACTGAGCCAGCGACTTCTTCATCAGTCAGGCGCAGTCCAGTCAACATTGTTTCCTGCATATCTTCTCTGGCCGTATTTTTGTGTTGATTAACCACAGCCGGAGATAATGGATAAACCAACCCTTCAATTTCAGGGTCTGCAAACCGGTCAATGTAAGTTTTGATCCGCAGCAGGTTGGAATACCTGCACCCATTGGCATACCCATGCGCGCCAGCCCCCAGGCCAAGATAATCCAGGTTTCTCCAATATTGAAGGTTATGCTGGCACTGTCTGCCTGGTAAAGACCAGTTAGAAATTTCGTATTGGGCAAAACCATTTTCTCCAAGAAAATCCATAGTCCACTCATACTGCTCAGCCGCCAGGTCTGGGTCCGGAATGGGCAGCAAACCACGGGCTGCCCAGCGCCCAAAGGGTGTTCCGTGCTCCAGGGTCAGGGCATAAGCGGATATATGCTGGGGATGGAGACCAGCGATTAGCTGGATTGAATGTTGCCAATCCCCCAGGCTCTGTTCTGGCAAGCCATAGATTAGATCCAGGTTTAAATTTTCAAAACCAGCCTTGTGAGACCACAAAACCGCATTCACCACGTCCGAATATGAATGAATACGCTCGAGCATGCGAAGTTCAGCAGGGTTGGCACTCTGAACGCCATAACTGATCCGATTAAAACCAAGCTCCCGCAGACTGACCAGGTAAGGCTGGGAAACCGTGCCTGGATTGGCTTCCAGGCTGATCTCTGCACCGGATTCCACATTGAAGCTGCGGTGAATAGCCTGAAAAATATCCCGGTATTGAACCTGAGTTAATAAGGATGGAGTTCCACCTCCAAAAAATATTGTGCCAATTCCCAATCCGGGAGAGGCCAGACCCACCAGTTCGATCTCACGGCATAAAGCCCTGACATAGGCTGGGATGGATCCGTCCTGACCTGCATACGTATTAAAGTCACAATAGGCACAACGGTGCTTGCAAAACGGGATGTGAAAATACAGGCTGGTTGTCATGAAATAATTTGTTTACCTAAAAACCGCTCACTTCTACATTCTTGCACGGACGTCTTAATATAAGGCCGGGGCCAGAAGCATCCGGCAAACCAGAACCGGGGGAATTTCACTGAACTGACCTCCCCAAGAAAGTGGCAGAGCCGCCTGCATCTCCGCTGGAAAAGCGCGTTCAGAAAAACCATCCAGGACAAAACCATTTTTAAATCCCAGGTTCAAATAATATTGGATGGGACGTTCAAAATATAGCTGAGGCATGGGTTGGTTGCGCAGTGCCACCCCTTGCCTCTGGTAAGGTGTCATATAGCGCGAAATCTTGACGGAATAGGTTGTCTTCATAACCCCGTCCTGGTCTGATTCCTCTGCCATGTGAACACTCGATGAATTATTAAAAGCGGGATGGGTGATACTAAAAACAAAACAGCCACCTGGTTTGAGTAATTTTGGAAGCATCTGAAAGAGCGGTTTAATATCCGCCATGTCGAAAAGAGCCATGTTGCAAACCGCTGCATCATAAGAATGTTCACCCAAATTCAGCAGCGCATTCTGATCTGTCGCATCAATAACATGGTACCCAATCCGACCGGTCGTGTTGGAACGCTGTTTTGCCAGGTTGATTAATTCCTCTGAAAAATCAAAAGCGACCACTTCGAAACCCATTTCGGCCAGTTTACGTGAAACCAATCCATTTCCGCAAGCAACATCCAAAATGCGAGGGGCATCCTTCGATCCGTTTTTTTCCATTGAACTTAAATATTCACTGATCACTGGCCATTGCAGGATACGGAAAAAATCATTCCCTTCATCACCCATTTTTGCATCCCAAACACTGGCATTTGTATTCCAGGCTAA
>CAZLJB010000113.1:0-8283 GCA_964559195.1 uncultured Anaerolinea sp.
GCGACGATCACGTTTTTGCCGGATGAGCCTGGGGGATAAATCCCCGGCTCAGTTCGAAGAAAGTCGGATAAATCCGACTCTATAGCAATAGCAGAATGAGTCCGCAGGACTTCCTACACCTTGAGCAGGGGTTTCAACCCCGCGACGTTTATTTATTACTTCAAAACTCTTCATAAAACCAGAATTCCAAAACTACCCGGGCCATCTACTGGGCTACACCACGTGCACACCTGAAACCCAGGTTGTAGCTCGAATAACCAGGTGCGAACCAGTCACGGTACGCCGAGCGGGCGTTATCATAATTGTTGTTCCACGAGCCGCCTCGCAGTATGCGAGAATCACCCGTTTCCGGCCCTTTCGGATCGTTGGCTGATCCAGACGGGTATGGCCTATACCAGTCCGCCACCCACTCCCAGACGTTGCTCGCCATGTCCAGCGCGCCATAAGGGCTGGCACCGGACGGGTAACTGCCTACGGCCCTGGTATCGGTTCCATTGTAATTCGCACGCGTAATATCGATCCCCTCGCCCCATGGGTAAGTCCTGTCATCCGTCCCGCGCGCTGCTTTCTCCCATTCAGCTTCGGTTGGCAATCGCATTCCGACCCATTCACAGTAGGTTTTGGCTTGGGACCATTTCACATTGATCACCGGGTACGCTGCAAAATTTGCATCACCATAGTAGCTGCTCTGTGTTTTGGATGTTTTGTCGGATGGCGCGCTACAAATGCCAGTCTGTACGCATAGCTCATATTTTTCATTTGTAACTTCAGTCTGATCAATCCGGTAAGCTGACAATGTCACCTGGTGCACTGGTTTTTCATAAGAATTTTTATCGCTGCCCATCATGAACGAACCCGCAGGCACATAAACCATCGCCATCTTGTCTGCTTGGCGAACAAGTGGTGTGGGGGATGGCGCGGGCATTTCGGTCGGTGTATTCGTTGGTATATCAGTTGGTATATCAGTCGGTGTATCAGTCGCTGCCAGGACAATGGCAGTTTGTGTGACGGTCGCTCCAAAAGTTGCCATGCGCCCAATCAGGAAGGTACCCAGCAGCAAGATGGCAATGCCAATCAGCCCAACCGGCCAGTAGCGCATCACGGATGGTTTTTTGGGGGAACCATTTTCCATGACAGTTTTTGCCTGGTGGGCCAGGGCAGCTGGTTTGGGTACTTCATTACGGGTGGGATGAACCTGGGGCACTTCAAACTCATCCAAGGTTACAGATGCATCTGTGGCTGCCGGGGCCAATGGGCTGCCATCGGAAGGAGCCATGCTATTTTCCAGCGCTGATAAGAATGAACTCATTTCTTCATAGCGGTCATCGGGATTTTTGGCCAGGGCCTTGAATATAACCCGCGCAATATTTTCTGGTAAATTGGGTACAAACTGGCGCGGATCGGGCAATGGGTCGCTGATGTGCTTGAAGACCACCGCCATGGGGGTGTCGGCGGTGTAGGGTTTACGCCCGGTCACCAGTTCATAAAAAACAATCCCAAGTGAGTAGATATCAGCACGCCCATCCACTTTTCGTCCCATGCCCTGTTCGGGAGCCATGTACTCGGGTGTGCCAATCCCCACCCCAGTGCCGGTCAGTGTCTGGCCTGCTTCTGACTCAAGGATCTTGGCAATCCCGAAATCTGTCAGCATGGGCTGGCCGCTAGCCGTCAACAGAATATTAGCAGGCTTGACATCCCGGTGGATGATCTTATTTTGATGTGCATAATCCAGAGCACTCGCCACAGGAATGATTAAACGCGTGGCGGCCTGCCAGGTTACGGCGGAACGCATGCGTTCTTTGAGTGTGCCACCGGGTAGGAAATCCATGACCAGGTAGGGAATGCCCTCGTGCTCGCCGTAATCATTGACGTGTACAATATTGGGGTGAGTCAGGCGCGCCAGGGCTTTGGCTTCACGCTCGAATCGTTTAAGAATGCCATCGATATCCAGCCTGCCAAATTTATCAACTCGGATAATCTTAACCGCCACATCCCGTTCCAGGCGGGTGTCGAAAGCCTTGTAAACAGTCGCCATGCCGCCCTCGCCCAGCTGCTCAAGGATGTGATAGCGACCCAGGGATTGACCGATCAAGTCTGACATTTGTATTCTCCGATCATAATTGAAGCGTTGGAACTCAAAACAGCGGTGCTACGGGCTTTTTAGACCGTCTTATGGGGCCACAGCTTGAACACAGCGGAACCCAAGTGTTTCGGAAGCATCCATTGGATCATTCGCAAAGCGCACGGTTGTGCCGATATTGCCATTGAAACTGAGCCATGATCCGCCCCGCGCAACTCTTTTCTCACCTGTGGCCGGGCCGGTTGGATTGGCGGATGGCGTTTTCGGGTAAATAGCATAATAATCATTTACCCATTCCAGCACGTTGCCCGCCATATCATATACACCGTATGGGCTTTTGCCACTTTCATAACTTGCCACCCGGGTTGTGTCCTTCCCACCGTAATTGGCGTAGGTATTATTAAGCGTCTCACCCCAGGGATATGCACGCCCGTCTGTGCCACGTGCAGCCTTCTCCCATTCTGCCTCACTGGGTAGTCTGCCTCCCGCCCATTTACAATACGCACTGGCATCATTCCAACTGACCTTGATGACCGGGAAATCGGCAAAAGAAGGATCGTCAAAATAACTTCCACGTGAACCTGATCTGTTATCGGCTGGTAAATTGCAGCTTCCGGACCGAAGACAGCGGGCGTACTTGCCGTTGGTCACTTCAGTCTGGTCAATCCAAAAAGCATCCAGGGTTACGGTACGAGCGGGGCTTTCATCCACAGGACCACTGTCGCTGCCCATCGTGAACGATCCGGCCGGCACGAAGACCATCTGCATCCCATCCTTTACGCGTGCATCGGTTACTGCATTCGGGTTGATTGTTGCGCTGTCAGAAGTTCTGGTCAACAGTGAATTAATGATCGGGAAGGATGAAAGCAACCCATTCCAGTTCCACCAGCCCAATAAAACCATCAGAACCAACAACCCGGCCGCGAATGGCCAATTTTTTTGGATTTTAGAGGGTTGGTTCGTGGCCTTTGATGACGATTCCTGAAAGCCGGATCTTGTTTCGTGGCGGGGCGCTGGCGATGGTTTTTCGAAGGGCAGTTCGTCGACTGTGCGCTCG
This sequence comes from uncultured Anaerolinea sp., assembly GCA_964559195.1. Lineage (GTDB taxonomy): Bacteria > Chloroflexota > Anaerolineae > Anaerolineales > Villigracilaceae > UBA5195. The sequence continues at coordinate 3,138 of CAZLJB010000113.1, forward strand.
GAATTATCTGCTTGCAGACTATTGGCCTTTTGCTCGGCAATCTCTGCAATAGGTTTGGCAAATCCAGCCTGGAGTCGCACCAGGGCATCGGCGAATGCCTGCATGTCCTCGTAGCGGTCTTCCGGCTTTTTGGCCAGAGCCTTGAGCAGGATCTTTTCGACTTCATCCGGCAAATCAGGCACAAATTGTTTGGCACTGGGCAGCGGGTCGCTGATGTGTTTGAAGACGACTGCCATGGGGGTGTCGGCGGTATAGGGTTTGCGACCGGTGATCAATTCGTAAAAGATGATCCCCATCGAATAGATATCCGCCCGGCCATCGATCTCGCGTCCCATGCCTTGTTCGGGGGCCATGTACTCGGGGGTGCCGATCCCAACCCCGGTACCGGTCAGGGTTTGGGTATCGCTTGTATCCAGTATTTTGGCAATCCCAAAATCGGTCAGCATCGGGTCGCCCGAACGCGCCATCAGGATATTATTGGGTTTGACGTCACGGTGGATTACGCCTTCACTGTGTGCATAAGCCAGGGCATGCGCCACCGGCAGCAACAGGCGCGCGGCCTCGCTCCAAGGCAGCTTAGCCTTCATTCTCTCCTTGAGTGTTCCGCCAGGCAAGTAGGTCATCACCAGGTAAGGCACATCCTCGTAATCGCCGTAATCGATCACACCGACAATATTGGGGTGCGAGAGTTTGGCAAGGGCTTTGGCCTCGCGCTCAAAGCGCTTTAAGACTTTATCAATCGCTGCCGACCCGAACTGGTCTGTCCGGATGACCTTGATGGCCACATCCCGTTCCAGGCGGGTATCGTAGGCCTTGTAAACTGTCGCCATACCGCCCTCGCCCAACTGCTCGAGGATCTGGTAACGACCAATGGATTGTCCGGTAAGGTTTGACATAAGCTGTCCCTCTTGCGCTGAGATGTTGATTGGTTTTAGTATAGTTATATTTACCAATCTGTCAATTGACAAATTCCGCGCGAGTGCGGTTCAAAACCTTTGCGAATATATCTGGTTTTTTCCATACCCGGCGATCGACACCTATGGGTAAATATTAAACCCCTGCGGGGGCTGCCCGAAGGGCAGCCCCCGCAGGGGTTGGGTGGACAGATGCCGTTAGGGCAGGTCTTTGAAGATATCCATGGCCGCAAAGGCCACACCCACCATGCTTGGCCCAGTGTGGGCTGCCAGGGCGGGTGACATATAGTTAACCGGCATGAAGCTGCAGTTGAAAACTGGGGCGATCATCTCTTTCAGAGCCAGCACGGCTTTCTCGTTGTAAGAATGCAGCACCTGAACCCGCAGATCACTGCCGGGTTTGTGGAACTTCAGCATTAGGTTGACCAGCCCGTGCAGGGCCTGGTCGAAGGTGCGGGCGTTGCCGAGTTGGCTGTAGGTGCCGTTCACTTTTTCGACCCCGATCATCGGCCGGATGTGCAGCATGGAGGCGATCAGCCCCTTCATGTGCCCGATTCGCCCGCCGTGGATCAGGTATTTCAGCTCGTCCAGGGTGTAGATGCTCTCGCTGGCGTCGCCGATTTTTTGGATCAGCGCCAGGATCTGTTCCTTGCCCCAACCTGCTTTGAGCGCCCGGGCGGCGGCTGCGACCTGCCAGCCCTGCACCGCGCAGAGTGTCTTGGTGTCGATAATTGTCACATCCGCTTCGGGGGTCATTTCGGCCCCAGCCCGCGCCGCATTGACCGTGCCGCTCAGCCCGGAGGACATGTTGATCGAGAGAATCTCCCGGTCGCCGCTGGCTGCCAGGGTCTTAAAGACAGCAGCGAATTCACCACCGGAGGGCTGTGAGGTAATTGGGAAGCTCGCAGTTGCCATCAATTTTTTCTGAAGTTCATCCGGTTGGATATCCACCCTGCTGCGATAGGATACCCCGTCCAGAGTGATGGTGTGCGGTACCACGTGGATGGGGATGTCTGGCATCAATTCAGGGGGTAGGAACATATCCATACCGGTGTCGGTCACGATTTGCATGGAATCACCTTTCTACGAGCTGTTGATTGGGTTGAATGAGAGAAGCCTTTCCGGGTGAAGCCGTGGCATGCCGGGCACGCCCCGGAAGAATGATATCTATTTTAATATATCATTTCCCGGCCGGATTACAAGTACGTATTTCAAACAGAGTGCAGGGAAAAATTCTGGAAAACAACAGGATAGGTTGTCTACTCGCTGCGCTGTGGCTGCCTGGGCCTGATCAGGTTTGGATTTGCGCTGCGCCGAACTTTATAAAAATATTCGGCGCATTGTTTTGGGTTAAAAATCCCCCAGTGCCAACTTGCCAGGTTAGGACTGAAAATTTTATTTGGCAGATTCCAAACTCAAACTAGACAGGCTGCCCAGGATCGCTACCGGCAGGCTGACCAATAATATGACCCCCAGCACTTGTGCGGCTGTCCAGCTGTAATCGTAGAAAAAGAAAGGTGACAGATTGGTTGGGCTGGTCGCCAGACTGGTATGCAACCACCACGAGCCGCCCAGGGCTGTGAAAATGGCCAGGCCGCTCAGCAGCATTGTAACTATCCGGTTGCTGACCAGGTTCCCGGCGGCAACCCCGAGTGCCATCCACAGGCAGGCAGCGCTGAGCAGCGGACCCTGCGGTACATTTTTCAAAAATAATACATCAAAGTTGAACAGCCCGATATTCAGGCAGATGCCGCCGGCCAGCATGGCCAACCCCAGGCGCGCCAGGTGTGCCAGCCTGGATAAGCGCTCCGCCACCAGCCTGGTGACCAGGATCCCCACCCCAAAAACCAACCCTAAAAAAGCGCCGCATTCCACCGCAATGCTGATCCGCTCCAGATCCAGGAAGCCTGGCAGGCGGTAGGTCAGGTAGGTTTGCAGCCCGGTTGACAGGCTGGCGCCCAGGAAAGCCAGCGCAAAGACCGAGAAAAGGCTGCCCGGGTTTTCTGTCAGCACGCGCTGCAGCCAGCTGGTGGTGATGGATAGGCGCAGATTGAGCGGCAGGTTGTCCGGCAGGCTGCCGGCTGCGCTCCAGATGAGATTGAAGACCTGGCTGCACTGCTCTGGGTTGGAAAATTTCAATACAGCAAGGGCCGCGCTCTCCGAGTGTAGATGTCCGATCAGATACGCGGCCTGTTTTCCAGCGGGGCTATCCTGGGCAGCCAATAAGCCAAGGTTATTGTCAACCTGGCTGTTGAAGGCAGTCTGGTGCCATTGCCTGGGGGAGCGCAGGACGATTGCTAACACAGCCAGGATTTTTTCACGCAGCTCGTCATTGTGGGTGTTGAGAGCTACCTGCAGCAAGGCGCCGGACATTTCGTCCGGTGTTTTTAGCGGATGGGCTCTGATTTCGCGATCTTTCTCAAGGTGGTCTGTGATGCGTCTGGCGATGCTTTCGAAGTTTTTCTTTAACAACTGGCCGGCGATGACCAGCCGGTCTGCGGGGCTGGGTTTGTTCCACCAGAATTGATCCTGATAGCCATAGTAGAGTGCCTGCCTGAGCATGAAGCCCAGCTCATTCGCTTTCATGGCGGCCGCCTGAGCGCGAACATTAATATCAATCACCGCAAAATCTGTCAGCCCCAGAGCAGTGCCAGTGCGGTTCTGACCCAATTCAGCCAAGCCCTGCCTGAGCAGTTGCGGGGCTTCTGTGGCTTGCAGGCCTGCGGATTCAAGCTCCGCCGTGTTGGAAATTTGAATGGGTTTCATTTCAAAACAAGCGTAAAGCATATCCATTGCCTGACTGGCAGAGGCGGGTCGTTGTTCAGGATTGGCGTTCGTCATTTTACGCAGGACGTCAGCCAGCCCGACCGGCAGTTCAGGGTTGATTTCGCGCGGGTCGGGAAGTTGTTCATTGCCTGAGAGCTGCTGGACACCCAGGTATTTTTCATTCTTCCAGGGCAGCTGCCGGGTGAACATTTCGTATAGCACAATTCCAAAGCTGAACAGGTCGGATTGTGGGCTGACCGCCGCCAGGTTGTGCTGTTCCGGCGGAGAATAGGCTGGTGTGCCGCGCCCGGTGTGCATGGATTGGGTCGTGTTGGAAAGCACCCTTGCCAGGTCAAAATCGGCCAGGTAAAGGTGATGGTTGGTGCTGAGCAGGATGTTGTCGGGTTTCAGGTCGCGGTGGATGATCTGTGCGGCGTGCAGGTAATCGAGTGCGGAGCCGATTTCGGCTGCCAGTTGTATGGCCTCTTGCGGCGGCAGGCTCTTCGGGTTGTGCAACCGGTCTTCAAGTGTGCCACCTGGGATATACGGTGAGACGAGATAGCGGATATCATTCCAGATGCCGGAATCATAAGTTGTCAGGACGTGTGGGTGGCTGAGGGCGGTGAATTGGTCTTCGCGCTGGATTTGGATCGGATCCTGGAATTCCTGATCTACAAAAAATATTTTAATGGCAACAATGCAGTTTCGGTCTTCGTCCAGCGCGGACCAGACCATGCCAAATCCGCCTGCGCCGATCTGTTCGAGCAGCCGGTATTGGAGGAATTGACTGCCTGGTGAGAAATTGGGTTGCAAAGTGAATTCGCCTCGCTGAGATTAATCAAACCCCGTTACGGGCAGTGGGTTTGGCAGAGTTTTAATGATTTTCCAACCGGATGACAGGTTTAGTGTTGATTTTTCTGGTCGGGGGTTTTTGTTTGATGGCTTTGTGTTGGGTGGCTTTGCGTTGGACTGGTTTGATCGCCGGGGGGTGGGTTATTATTGATTTCGGCTGTTGGTGCAGGCTGGGTGGCATTATCGGCGGGTTTTGATGTGCGTTTGGTGGGTTTGACCACCGGCGCCACGTAAACCGGGGTCGCTGGAACCAGGCTGGGGGTTGGGACGCTGGTCGAAGTTGCCAGGCTGGATTGTATGGTGGCTCGCAATGCCAGTGCATCCGTGGTTGGAATAGCCTTTGCTGAACAGCCGATTCCGGACAGTGCGCAGGCGGTTTGCAGATCGGCGGCGGAGACCGGGCTGGTTAGGCTGGGGGGGCCGGCTGGATCTGTTCCACTGGCGCCTCCCAACGGAACTTGCGCTTTTTGGCCGGCGCCAAAATAAATTGTCTGGCCATCTGCGCTCAGCGAGGCAGTCCCGCTGAACAAGTTGACGATCATGTTGCCATTTTTAACCGCAGTCAGGGAGATCGGAAGAGCGTCGTGTAGGGAAAGAGTGTTCAGAGCCGTGTA
>CAZLJB010000114.1:0-8256 GCA_964559195.1 uncultured Anaerolinea sp.
GTGTGAGTGTCAAAAGTGATTTCGGCGGGGGCAGCTGCTTTACGCTGCGGCTGCCGTGGCACGAAAATACCGGTCAGCAGTAGGGGCGGGTCTTGCATATCGGCAAGCATGGCCGGCAAATGTAGGGGCGGGTCTTGCGTATCGGCAAGCATGGCTGGCAAATGTAGGGGCGGGTCTTGCGTATTGGCAAAGGTGGCTGGCCCTCGAGCAAGACCCGCCCCTACAGGCCCGCGAACAAGACCCGCCCGCGAACAAGACCCGCCCTCGAATAAGACCCGCTCCCGCCCCACAACATAATAACTTTTTTGAATGGAATGATAGTAAAATTACAAAGTAGTAATTGCCGGATCTACCGGTTTGAAATTTATTGTTTTAAAATCCTTTTAATTTTGCTACGATTGAGGACTGAATGCCAACCCCGCTGCGAGTTCTGATGGTCGAAGACTCTGAATCCGATGCCAGCTTGATTCTGAGGCAGTTGGGCCGGGCTGGTTACCAGGTTGAGCACGTCAGGGTGGAGACCGCCGCGCAAATGCAGGTGGAACTGGATACAAAAAATTGGGAAATCATTACCGCGGATTATTCACTGCCGCAGTTTAATGGGCCGGCGGCCCTCGAGATCCTGCTCAAGCGTGGGCTGGATATTCCATTTATTGTCATTTCGGGTGAAGTGACAGATGAGATGGCTGTGGCGCTGATGAAGACGGGCGCGCAGGATTATTTGCTCAAGGACAACCTTTCACGGTTGGGGGCGGTTTTGGAACGCGAACTGGTTCAGGCTCAAAAACGTAGAGAACATCAGGCTGCCAGCGCAGCCCTGGTAGAAAGCGCAGCGCAGTTTGAGCTTGTATTTAACAGCAGCTCAGACTTGCAGGTATTAACCCGCATCGAGCCGGGCGAACACTTTACGATTACCAGGTTTAACCAGGCCTTCCTGGATTTTTATCAAAAAATCAGACCGGAAGCCCGGCTGCCCATGCCAGGCATGGATCGCGACGCGTTTTTGGCAACGGGATTGGGGATGTCGGCGAAAGGCATCGCGGACGAGCGCAGCCTTTTTCTGCGGGCGCTGGCCGAGCGGCGGGCGCAGCATTATGAAGTTGAAACCCATTTTTCGGGGTCGAATCTGGCGCTGGAGGTATCGATTTCGCCGGTGACGGACGCGAAGGGCGAGTGCCACTATATTTTGTGGTCAGCCCGGGATATCACGGAGCGCAAACGCATTCAAAATGAACTGAACGAGAGCAACCAGCGTTTTTCGAATGCCTTTGAATACGCCGGGAACGGCATGGCGCTCAATGCGCTGGATGGGCATTATCTGAAAGTGAACCAGGCTTTGTGCGACATGCTGGGCTACAGCATGGCTGAACTGACTGGCATGCGTTACCAGGATATCACCCATCCCGACGACCTGGCGCAGGATGAGCAATCTACCCGCAGGCTGCTGCAGCGCGAATGCGAAAGCAGCCAGGTGCAGAAGCGATATTTGCACAAGCAAGGGAATTTGGTGTGGGGCTTGTTGAATCTTTCGGTGGTGCGGGATGACCAGGGCCGGCCCTTATATTCGATCGCCCAGGTCAGCGATATTTCTGAGCTGAAAAAGGCTGAAGAGGCCCTGCGCCGGAGTGAAAAAGACCAGCGCGCCATCCTGGAAACTTCAATGAATGGTTTCTGGGTGGTGGATTTGCAGGGGCATCTGCGGGAAGTCAATCAGACCTACTGCCAGATGAGTGGTTACGAGCGCAGCGAATTGCTCGGGATGAATATATCTGATTTGGAGGTTTTGGAAGCCCTCGCTGAAACCGCCGCGCATATCGCGCTGGTGATGCAGAAAGGTGCGGATCGTTTTGAAAGCCGGCACCGGCGCAAGGACGGCAGCCTTTTTGATGTGGAAGTGAGCGTGCAGTACCAGGCCACTGACGGCGGACGGATGGTTTGTTTTTTACAGGATATCAGCGAGCGCAACCAGGCCCGGCAGGCCCTGCTGGCGGCGCAGGCTGAGTTGGAGCAGCGCGTGATCGACCGGACGCGTGAGCTGGAGGCCGCCAACCTGGCGCTTGAGAAGGCAGCCAGCGCCAAGGATGAGTTCATGGCTAGCATGAGCCACGAGCTGCGTACGCCGCTGACGGGTATACTGGGTCTTTCTGAAGCGCTGCAAATGGTGACGTACGGCGATCTGAACGACAAGCAGCGCAATGCAATAAAAAACATTGAAACCAGCGGGCGGCACCTGCTGGCCTTGATCAACGATATTCTGGATCTCTCCAAGATTGAGGCGGGCCGCTTTGATCTGCAGTTCGAAACATGCCTGCTGGGCGATATTTGCCTGGCCAGCCTGCAGTTGACGCGCGGGTTTGCCAACCAGAAACAGCAGAAAGTGACCTTCAGCATGGAACCGGCCGCCATTTTGATCCGGGCGGATGCGCGCCGCTTGAAGCAGATGCTGGTCAATTTGCTCAGCAATGCGATCAAGTTTACGCCCGAGCACGGTAATCTGGGCCTGGAAGTGCATGGCTCGCTGGAAGAGCGGCAGATCCGCATCACGGTTTGGGATGAGGGCATCGGCATTCAGAGTGAAGATCTGCCGCGCCTGTTCCAACCCTTCGTGCAGTTAGACAGCAGCCTGGCGCGCCAGGCTGCCGGGACGGGTTTGGGGCTTTCGCTGGTGAGCAGGCTGGCTGAATTGCATGCCGGCCGGGTGGAGGTGGAGAGCAGCCCCGGAAAAGGCAGCCGTTTTACAATTGTACTGCCCTGGGGAGATGTGCTGCCGTTGGTTGACCTGCAAAAGCGCCCGGAAACCGGGTCTTTGAGCCCGGGCCGCTCAACTTCGGCGGCGGCACCCTTGATCTTGATGGTGGATGATAATCAGCTGGTGCTCGAACTGGTCTCAGATTTTCTGACAGCCCAGAATTACCGGGTTTTCGCCGCGCAGAGCGGGCTGGAATTTCTGGATTGCCTGGAGCAGGTGGCGCCGGATCTGGTCTTGATGGACATCCAGATGCCGGGCTTGAACGGGATGGAGCTGATCCGGCGTATTCGATCTGGCGAGCAGGCAGAGGCGGTCGGAATACCCATCATCGCGGTGACGGCGCTGGCTATGAGCGGTGACCGCGAGCGCTGCCTGGCAGCCGGGGCGAATGCTTATTTGAGCAAACCAGTCGAATTAAAGGAACTGGTCAAATTAATCGATCAGTTACTGGCCCGAACCGGCGATCCGGCAGGCGCGCGATGATGCAGCTGCCCAGCTTGATCGGCAGTCTACAAGCCAGGCTGATGCTGGTCCGTTTTGGGTTCAGCGCTGATGATTTACCCGGCAATCTAACTCCACAGCAAGTCCACTCAGGTGAGCAATGATTCGAGCTGAGATCCTGAACCAAATTAATCGATTAAAACGCAAGAGCCGTTCCTACATCTGGGTCTGGCTGGTCATTATTGTGGCAATTCTGATCACGGCTTCGGCTTCCATCTTCATGGTGCAGCAAAACCAGGTTTCCAGTCAATACAACCAGGAATTGGGCCTGACTCACCAGGCGCGGGTTGATCTGATCACGGGTTACCTGTATTCGACGCTGGGCCAGCCAGGCGGCGGGCCGTTTGACCGCAACCAGGCTTTGAACCTGGTGGACCAGGCTGCGCTGGAGTTAAAGAAGGTCAAGGATCTGCACGATTTGTACTCCAACCACCAGGCGGAGGATGTCTCTGCGCAGGCATTACTGGTTGGGCTGAGCGAGGCGGTGGCCGGTTTCCGCAAATTATTGGAGACCTGGCGGGGTGCTCTCGAGTCGGATGCCGGCGCTAAGATAGAGCTGAGTGGGGCTTTTTCTGCGCTGGAAGACCAATTCAGCCAGGTGGATGCCCATCTAAAACGGGATCTGGACAACCTGGAGCTGAACAATACCCGGCTTTTCGCCATCTTCTTGGGGACGGCGGGCCTGCTATTGGTCGCGCTGTGTGTGGTGGTCTTCCAGGGGATCAGGGCCCACCAGCTGGCCAGGGAAGAGCTGTATGAGAGCGAGTCGCGCTACCGCAACCTGGTGCAGGTATCGCCGGATGCGATCTATGTCATCCGTGACGAGCGCTTGATCTTCAGCAATCCAGCCGGGCTGCTGCTGCTGGGAGCCGAGCAGGCTGAACAAATCCTGGGAAAATCGCCATTCGATGTTTTCCATCCGGCTTCGCATGCGGTGCTGAGGCGGAAGCTGGCCGAAATGCTGGAACACGGCCGGGCCGTCCAACCTTTTGAAGAGAAAATTATGCGCCTGGATGGCAGCGCGCGTTCGGTTGAAGTGGCGGTGGCGCCGGTGGAAACGGATGATACGCTGGAATTCCAGATGGTGATGCGCGATATTACCGGGCGAAAATTGGCCGAAGCCGAATTGATGCTGGCGCATGTCGAGTTGGAGCAGCGCGTCATCGACCGCACCCGTGAGTTAAATGACGCCAACCGGGCGCTCGAGGAAAGCGCGCACGCCAAGGATGATTTCTTGGCCAGTATGAGCCACGAACTGCGCACGCCGCTGACGGGTATTTTGGGGCTTTCAGAGGCGCTCCAAATGGTGACATACGGGGCCTTGAATGACAAGCAGCGCAACGCCATTAAGAATATTGAGCTCAGCGGGCGGCACCTGCTGGCCTTGATCAACGACATCCTGGATATTTCCAAGATTGAGAATGGTAAGTTCGAACTGCAAATGGATATTTGCTCTTTGGGCGATCTTTGCCAGAGCAGCTTGCAGTTGACCAAGGGCATGGCGAACCAGAAGAATCAAAAGGTGAGTTTTAAAATGGATCCGGCTTCGATCATCCTGCGGGCGGATGGGCGCCGGCTGAAACAAATGTTGGTCAATTTGCTTGGCAATGCGGTCAAGTTTACGGCGCCGGGTGGCAGCCTGGGGATTGAAGTGCAGGGTCTGGCTGAGAAGAATGAACTGCATATCACGGTTTGGGATACCGGGATTGGGATTCACCCGGAAGATGTTCCGCAGCTTTTTAAGCCATTTGTGCAGTTGGATAACAGCCTTTCACGTCAGAATACGGGTACGGGGCTGGGGCTTTCATTGGTTCAGAGCCTGGCAGGGCTGCATGGCGGGCGGGTGGATGTGGTCAGCCAGCTGGAGCAGGGCAGCCGTTTTACGCTGGTACTGCCCTGGGCTGAGGATGTGCGCCAAAAGGCCATCCAGCCGGTGCCAGGCACGGGTCCGCTGGCGCTGCAAACAGAAGCGCAGGCGGGCGGCCCGCTGGTTTTGATGGCGGATGATAATGATATGGTGCTGGAACTGGTTTCAGATTTCCTGGTTTCGCGGAATTACCGGGTGGTTACCACGCACGGTGGGGTTGAGTTTCTCGAGCGGCTGGAGCAGGTCAAGGCCGATATCATCCTGATGGATATCCAGATGCCCGGGATGGATGGGCTGGAGATGCTCCGCCGCCTGCGCGCGCATCCGCTGGCGCGCACGGCGGCGCTGCCGGTGGTGGCGGTGACGGCCCTGGCCATGAGTGGTGATCGCGAGCGCTGCCTGGCCGCCGGGGCGAATGCGTATTTGAGCAAGCCGGTGCAGTTGAAGGAGTTGATCGTGACGATTGAGAAGTTGTGCCCGAGGTGATGGCTTGCGATTATGTTATACTTTAGATTAATTCATTAACCGAGGTGCGCCATGTTTGATGATCTTAGAAAAATGGATGATGGGCAGTCCAAGTTTGAGGATACGAGCGATGCTGATCTTGAGCCGCTGCTGAAGAAGAAGAGCAAGGCCAAAAGCGGCAAAGGTTCCGGGCTTTTGCTCGGGATGACGGCTTTTCAGCGGTTTGTGATTTCGGCGCTTTTGTTTTTGATGGTGTGTATTATAGGGATGATGTTTGTGATGATTAGCAGTTCGCTGTAGGGCGGCTGCCTTGCATCGTCTGGTTTGCCTGTTATTTAATTATTTGCCGGTGTTTTTCCGCAGTGATAGGTTTTCTGCGGGGAGGCCCCGGTTTTTTTATTTGGATGAGTAGCTACTCGCCACTTATCGGTTTTGATTTTGCCGGCCGATATGCGCACAGGTCGCTGATTTTCATGGCATTGTGAACAGGCAGCCAGGGCAGCTTAAGTCATGTTCGCAATCGAAGCAATCACAAGCACCAGTTTCTGTTCCAACTTCGCCAGCAGGGCTTCGAAAATGGGGGCATTGCAGGCTGCGATGGCGGTTTCGAGCTGCCTGGCGCTCTCTCTGAGCTCGTCCGCGCCAATGGTGCCGGCGACACCTTTGAGTGAATGAGCCAGCCGGCCGGCAAGTTCGAGGTCTTCGGCCAGCAAGGCTGCGCGGATGGCCTGGACTGAACCTGAATAATCCTTTTGGAATTCCGCCAGAAGCCGCACGTACAGATCTTCTTTATTCCCCAGGCGATTGAGGGCGCTGACTGTATCCAGCACGGAGGCAGGTGCGGCAGGTAGATCGGCACGGGGATCGATCTCAGTCAAGGCTGCACGAGGAGATAACCAGCGAACCAGGGTATTGGCCAGCTGGAGCACATCGACAGGTTTGGTGACATAATCATTGAGGCCGGAGGCCAGCGCTTTCCCGCGGTCATCCGAGAGCGCATGGGCAGTCATGGCTATAACGGGTAAATTTTCGAAACTGAAACGAGCATCACTGCGGATCTTGAGGGTTGTCTGGTAGCCGTCCAGGCCGGGCATCTGGATGTCCATCAGGACGGCATCAAAATGCTGTGCCAGGATCATCTGGAAGGCCTGTTCGCCATTACTGGCGAGCGAAACCTGTACGCCCATGCTTTTCAGCGTATCATCAGCCACCAGCTGGTTGATTGCATTGTCTTCGACGACCAGGATTTGCCTGCCACGCAGCTCATCCAGGTTTTCCCTGGCAACAAGCGAAACTACCCGCCGGGGCCCGGAGGCACCCTTTCGCCCAAATAGCTGCATAATGCAGTCAAAGAGCTGGGAGCGCGTGAAGGGTTTTACCAGGATGCCATCCAGGCCGGCATTATTTGCGAGCTGCACCTTTTCCCCGGTATTGACCAGCAGGATGGCAGGCAGAAGCTTCAGGCGTGGGTTCTGCCGGAAGAGATGAATTGCCTTTTCGCCGGTTATACCGCCTGAAAGACCCCAATCCAGTATAACGAGATCAAAAATCAGACCCGGGGCAGGAGGCTGCAGCAGCATTTCCAGCCCGGTTTCCACTGATTGAACGCCAGTAACTTGGAAGTTAAACGAGGAGAGGGCAGCTCGCAGGGATGCAAGGCTGTCGGGATTATCGTTCACAACCAGAACCTGCAGATGGCCCAACTTGCGCGCCTGCTCAAAGTAGGAGCTGCCTGCCTGTTCGGTTTGGCAGTCCAGATTTAATACAAATGAGAAGATGCTGCCTTTGCCAGGCTCGGCCTGCACCTTGATCTCGCCTCCCATTATTTTGACCAGGCGCTGGCTGATGGCCAGGCCCAGGCCTGTTCCGCCGTATTTACGCGTGGTGGAGGTGTCTGCCTGGGTAAAGGATTGGAATAACTGCGAAATTTGTTCCTGTGTCAGGCCAATGCCCGTATCAATGACGGAAAACTCGAGCAGCGCCTGCTGCGGGTTTTGCTCGAGCAGCGCTACCTTGAGAATGACCTGGCCCGCATCCGTGAACTTAATGGCATTGCCCACCAGGTTCAGCAGCACCTGGCCGAGGCGGGCGGGGTCTCCCAGCAGCTGCCTCGGGATATCCGTTCCGGTATTGAAGACCAGATCCAGGCCTTTTTCCTGGGCCCGGAACGCCACCATGCCTGACAGGTTGCGCAGAACATCATCCAGATCAAAGGGTGTTGTTTCAAGTTCCAGCTTACCCGATTCGATTTTGGAAAAATCCAAAATATCGGTGATGATGGAGAGCAGTGACTCTCCGGAATGCTGCAGGTTGGCCATGTAAGTGCGTTGTTGAGCGGTCAACTCGGTTTGAAAAAGCAACTGGGTCAGGCCGAGCACTCCATTTAATGGAGTACGGATTTCATGGCTCATGACGGCCAGGAAGTCACTCTTGGCGCGGTTGGCCGATTCGGCCTGTTTCTTGGCAATGTTCAGTTCGGCAGTGCGCTCCTGGACGAGCTCTTCGAGGTGGTCGCGATGCTGCTGCAGTTCAACTTGGGCGAGCTTGCGCTCGGTGATATCCGAGATAATACCGTGCCAGAGAGTGCCGCCATCCGCCATCCGTTGTGGCTGCGCCTGCGACCAGCGCCAGCGCAGACCCTGGCGAGGCAGAATGACCCTGAATTCGCAATAAA
>CAZLJB010000115.1:0-8238 GCA_964559195.1 uncultured Anaerolinea sp.
TATCAAGGATCATCTGGATAAAGCTCTGGTCGTTGAGTTTATCTTCGGTCAGGGGCGTGGCCGGGTCATCGGTAGTCAGGACGCGGTGCGGTGACAGGCTTTCAACGGTGAATGGCCCGGAGACGCGCACACGCTTGTTGTCTTCATAAGGCTGGTCGTAGAGCATTTCCACATCCGCGCGGCGAGCGATGGATGCGTCGATTTCCTTCTGACGCTCGCGGCGAGTACGCCAGTATTCCTGCAGGGGCGAAAGGCTTTCGCTCCCTGGCACCACCTCGCGCGGGATTTCCCATTCCTGCCAGTCCTTGCCTGCTGCAACGTTGATCTGGCTGCGCAGATCTTCCAGCCTGGGCTGGTATTTCTCGTGGATGGCTTCAATCTCGTCATTATTGGCGATGGATTTCAGCGTAACATGTGGAACGCGTTTGTAGACAAAGCCACGTTTAATGTCGCCCGAAGTAACGATTTTTGCAACCGAATCTTCATCGGCAGCTTGCATCATCTGGTCGATTTGTGGATTAATCTCTTGCTCTTTCTTTTTGCCATCGAGGGAATCAGCCAGCAAGTAATAGGGGAATCGACCGGCCATCAAACGCGTGCGCGCAAGGGCAATCGATACGCGCGAGGTGTCGATGGTAATCCAGCGCCGCCCCCATTGTTCTGCAACATAGGCCGTTGTTCCGCTTCCGCAGGTCGGATCGATTACAAGGTCGCCAGGGTCAGTAGTCAAAAGCATACAACGTTCAATGACTTTTGTAATGGTTTGAACTACATAGACTTTTTCACTAGCACCACTTATTGCAGTATCATCCCAAAGATTGTTAATTTGAATTGCGGGAAAATCATCTAGAAACCTGACATAACCAATAGTAGTTTGACCAGGTTGCACCCGATTCGCAAAAATCAAACGTTTCATTCCATCTTTACTAGTTTTCCAGACGCCTTTGTTTGGTGTATAGGTTTCACCTTCTATTTCGACTGGATAACGTGTTTTATCAACACCAGATTGACTAGTTAAATTATCAACTCTAAAGACCCTTGCTCCATTAGGTAAATTATTGACATTTTGAAATTCTGTATCTGTAAGTGTTCTGACTTGACCGTCAGGCATCAAGACGAGGCGATAAGCATCTGCACCGCCATCTTCAAAACTCTTTGGAGAAAACAAATGTCTAACTTTTTTATTTTCGGTATCTTTTGCATACCAAAGTATATAGTCACCAACTGAGGCTATCTGCAAAAGGCTGCCAGGACTTCCTGCTCCACTTGTTTTACGAAAGAAAATCTGGCTAACAAAATTTTCACTCCCAAATACTTCATCCAGAACATTCCGAACAAGATGTACGTTATCCTCGCCAATTTGAACAAAAACACTGCCGCTCTCGGATAGCAATTCGCGGGCCGTCACCAGCCGGTCACGTAAGTAACTCAAATATGAATGAATCCCCAATTGCCAGGTATCGCGAAAAGCCTTGACCTGCTCAGGCTGGCGCGTGGCATCTTCGGCTTTGCCGTCCTTGACATCACGCTTGCGAGTGGAGACCTGCCAGTTCGAACCAAACTTAATCCCATAAGGCGGATCAAAGTAAAGCATTTGCACTTTGCCCTTGAGCGATTCCTTCTCGGCCAGCGAAGTCATGACCAACAGACTGTCGCCCAGGATCATGCGGTTGGTCCAGTGCTGTTCATGATGGTAAAAATCTACCCGATCAGCAAAATCCAGGCCATTGAAGTCGCCGAACAACATCGGCTGCTCGGGCGGACGGCCATCTGCCCCTACCTGGCGCACCATTTCAACGATATTCTGGGGCTTGATGTGCTCCTGGATATATACCGGCACGGATGGCACGGCCAGATCGGCGGCATCCTGTTCATCTTTGCCCTTCCAAACCAACTGCGGATCGAGCGATGGGTCGCGAGGGTATAGCACAGTCTTCGGGTTGCGCTCTTCATCCGCAATAAAATCGCGCAGTTCCTCGGTCGGGATATTGGCGCGCGAATCCGCGTGGGTGTGGGATGTGACGGGGGTGGGAGTGGTGGGTTTTTTAGGCATTAATTCCTCGCAGTAACGATTTCATTCGTTACTTTACATGTTCATATTTGGCGTGTTCTGCTTAACATCGAGATAAGTGATTTGATTGGCGATAATGCTGCCTTCCCGCTCAGGAGCATTATCCGCAAATACTCTCCATTTTATTTCAGCACCAAATAACCGATTTCTATATTTTGAAAACTCTTGACTTAAATTAATGCGTGTGTGGAAATCCAGGTCTGGCAAGATAGGCACATATCGAGCCGGGCCAAAATCAGGAAGGTCAATCCCAGGTTGCACTGAATCTCGCTTCATATTTAATTTTCTGAAAACCGCATACTTCTCCTGATCACCTACTGTATAAGAATCAAAATCTACTTGCTGATCAGGGCTGGAAGCCAGTGTATAAGGGATGGAAATAAAGGCAACGACATAACTTGCATAAATTCTTCCAATGTTACGTAGACAAATATTTAATGCGAAATTATCTGTATTTTTCTCACGAGTGTAATAAAAATCTGGTTGGATAATCGGATAACGCTGTCTGCCAATAATATCCAAGACAAACCGATGGTTCAAAGGTTTGGTTTTGCCTGCCACTCGTCCATAATATAGATTATCCATAGCCTGGTGAGGAGCTGCACTGCTATCCCCAATCTCTATAACGAAGATAGCCTTGTCGGAATCAATTTGTGAATCTGCAAGCCTCCTTTTGGCTTCGTAAACATTAAATGTTTGCAAGGGTAGTTCTACCAGATGTGGAATAATATCTTCCAGCCACTCTTTTGTAGATGTCCGATTAACTTGCGCCACAATCCCACCTTCGTCTACTTGCCAGTTCTTTCCAGCCTGCTTGATGCCAAGCACAAGTGTGCCACCCCCGTAGTTTGCAAAAGCTGAAATTGCCTTTGAGAGTAGATCCCGGTCAACATATTTTGTATCGGGTTTAATTACTTTGCTTCCTTTGGCTTCAAACCAACTAAACTCCCCGATAGGCAGACCGGTGAGTATATAATCTTCGTCCCAATCGCGAGGCTCTTTCATTGAGGCATACCCATCATTAACTTTTCACGTTTCACAATTCGGCACCTTATGCCAAATTTCGATGCAAACATACTGATCTCTGATGGGATTTCATAAGCAACCAACACCGTATGTACCAATATCGGGCTACCATGGCCCTCTTGCGCTTGCAACAGGGCACGGTACTTTACTAATTGATACACTCCCTTTACCAGCTCTCCAACATCACCATTCTTGATCTCAACCACAGCCCAACCATCTACGCCAAGATTAAATAGAATGTCGGCACGGTCTCCGGCAATAAACAGGAACTCTTTTTGAGCCAGACCTGCCGGGTTTAAGCCAATTTCTTGTGGATGAGCGGCAATATATTCTTTCAATTGGAGATGACCTTCAGCTTCGCCACCACCGCCTCGCCGTTCAAGAAATTCTGTATAAGCCAAACCGCGTTGATCAAGATCTTCCGGAGTTGGTTCAACAGGCTGAAGGCCTAGTTTGTTTAATAACACTTCCCAATCCGGGTACGCAAAAACTTCGTCACGAAATTTCTCGAATTCATGCTTATATTCATCCGCACTCAGGTGCGAAGTTCCCTCTGGCAACCAACTGTCGCCTGGCAACCTTGTATCGGCGTTTATAACGATTGCATTGATGAATGGCAATTTATTGGGAATGCAAATTTCATCCCGAATAAAACCCAGCACATTATTTAGAACTCGATGATGAACATCTATTTTTGCAGCCATTTCACCATAAGTATGTATTTTGCGAGTTCTTGCTGCCTCAACAAGAAAAGGAAGAAGCCTGTAACCGTATTCTTTTATTAATTCGGTTGTCATTGTTTACTTCCTCAAAAGTGGTAGCGCCGGATTTTCTTTATTCTGCAAAAAAGCACGGATGGTATTCTGCGCATCCCACGGATCAACAATCTCGATGATGGCCCAGCGACCCCACCCGCCGTGATTATTCACGGCCGGAATCCACAGGTTGCGAGCAGCAGCCACCTTGGCGGCCTTATCCTTGCGCGCCTCGCCACTGACTTCCACGATCAGGTTCAGCAGGTCGTCCGCGCCGTGCCCATCATTCACGCGCAGCAGGTAATCCGGGTTGTACTGTTTCTCTTCACCATTAAAGGTGTATGGAATGGTAAAACCCAACTGATAGTTCTTTACATAGCACAGAACTTCATCCATCTCTTCCAGCACCTGCGCCATTTTGGCTTCCCAGCCGCTGTCCAGCACCACGTGCGAAACCTGGCATTTGTGGGCAGCCGTGCGGTATACATCGCGGGCAGTATTGAAATCCACATGGCGGGTGGAGCCGATTGCATCATAAGGACGATGCACAGGCAGCAGCATTTTTGCTTCGCCGTTGGATGCCACGATCGCCTGGTAAATTTTCTCGACCGCAGCGTGAGCAAAGCCGACAATCAAAAGCATTTGCGGAAAGGCGTTGTCTTTACAGGTCAGGCAGGTTTCGCGCCACGCGCGCACAATCTTGAGCAACTGCGGGAACAGCCAGGGTTTGGGGTTGCCATCGTTATCCCGGAAATATTTCTCCAGCGTCAGCGCCGCCAGTTTAAAATCCACCTTGCTCAGGCGTTCTTCTTTCAACCCATATAAATCATGAAAATTCGACTCGCCAAGAATGGAGGCCACTTCGGTCCTGGTCGGCACATCCGCAGTCGAAATGGCCATCTGTGTGTCTTGCGTAAAAGTCGCTGCCAGGCGGTCGCCTTCAAATTTATAACGGTAGCCCATGATCCTGGGGAAAGTGATTTCACAGGCGATGCGGTTTTCCAGGGCGCGAACGCGCGTGGGCGTGGGGCCTGGCCTGGGGTCTTTGGCCGACCCGGCACTGGGAATGAACGAAAATGGTACGCCATACACTTCGGCATATTCGGGCTCAAACATTCCATCCGCGTTGGCGGCGTAGCTCATGCGACGAAGTCCGCGCCCGACCACCTGCTCACATAGAAGCTGTGTGCCAAAAGCGCGCACCCCCAGTACGTGCGTAACCGTATTGGCATCCCAGCCTTCCGTCAACATGGAAACCGAGACTACACAGCGCACCTGCTCACCCAGTTTGCCGGGTTTGCCAACCGTGTTCATCACCTCGCGCAGCAAGTCTTCATCTTCCAGGAATTCGACATCCCGTCCCGGGAAGCGTGCCCGGTAATCAGCCTTGAATTCATCAATTTCCAGGGCTGCGATTTTCTTGAAATCTGCGCTCATCGCCTCGCCGGATTCGAGCTGCTTGCTGTCAATTAAAATCGTGTTCGGGCGCGCGCTCCAGCGACCATCGGTCACGTTGCTGAATAAAGGCAGTTTTCCCGGGATCGGGAGCTGGGTGCCATCCGGCAGGGTCTTTTCCCAACCGGCAATATAATCAAAGACCAGCTTCGAGACATTGGTATTGTTGCACACTACGATAAACACCGGCGGTGTCAGGCCATTCTCCCGTCCGACAATGTTCTTTTCCCAGCGCTCGTAATACTTCTCATAATTACTGTACAGACTTTGTAACGCCCCTTCCAGTTCTATTGGCAGGGTGGGGTCGCCTGCCACCTGTCCTGCACCACGTCCTTTTTTGGGAAGCTGCTCTCGGATTTTTGGCCACAAGTCGCGGTAGGTGGGTTGTTCCCCGGTCATTGAATCGTCTGCCACCGGTACGCGCGGCACCTTGACGATCCCGCTCTCGATGGCGTCGATTAACGAGAAATCCGATACCACCCAGGGAAATAGCGTGCCTTCAGCATATCCCGACCCGTGCAAGAAGAACGGTGTTGCCGAAAGATCGTAAACCGCTTTTAACCCAAGTTTGGCCTTGACCGCTTCCAACCCGGAGATCCACACCCGGGCCTCTTCTTCGCGCTGCTCGGCTTCCTTGCGTTCGTCACCGGTCAGCTTCTCGTCTTCGTCTTCCACCCTGTGACGGTAGCAGTGATGCGCTTCATCATTGATCACAACGATGTTTTTCTTGTTGCCCAGCTCGCGGCATACCCTGCGCACCATCTGGTCAGGGCTTTCAGTAAACGGATTGAATTGACCTTGCTTGAGGATGTCTTTGGTCAGTTTGCCGGCAGCGATCTTCTCGCGCAATTTAAAGGAATGGAAGTTGGTAATTACCAGTTTGGCTTTGCCCAGGTCCACCAACATTTCCACCGGGATCAGGTCATGCAGACGATAATAATTCTGCGGGTCATTCGGCATCAGTACCCGCAGGCGGTCTTTAATGGTAATACCCGGTGCAACGATCAGAAAAGTGTCCGAAAAACGTGCATCCTGGGTGTTGGCCAGCTTGTTCAGCGTCTGCCAGGCAATCAGCATCGCCATCACCAGCGTTTTGCCCGAGCCAGTTGCCATTTTGAAGGCGATCCGGTAGAGCAGGGGATTCGCCTCGGCATTCGCGCGCTGAATAGCGTTTTCGATCCAGGCATCGCCGTATTTTCCGGCGACCTCAGTCAGGTAGATGGCCGTTTCCAGCGCTTCAATCTGGCAGAAAAACAGTTTTCGCTCACGCCCCGGCTTATTCCAGTATTCGAGCAAACGCGCCGAAACGCGTGTGATGCCCTGGTAGCCACCCTTACGCCACGTTGCCACCCGCTCCCGCACCTGGTTGATGAACTGATTCTCTTGCAGCCGGTCAGATGTCCATTCAGTTTCAAAGGACAACTGCTTGGGGCTTTTCTTCTTTGCCCTGGGAATGGGAATAAAATACTCGCTGATGCGGCGGCCATCAACGATCTCATCCGTAATCCCATCTTCGGTAAAGCGAAAATGGCGGCGAGGCTCTTCAAAAGGCGAATTAATAACAGGATTTTCGATGGTTACTTGTGCCATTTCGCTGCGATTCCCTTTAAAGGGGAAATTTCCCCATGTAAAAAGTATAGCATGGGACGGCGTTTTTAGCATATCGTGCAATATGTCACCATTTGCGGACTTTGGAGTACAGACTATTTTCTAGCAAAATTCTTGCCTTTCGGGAATACCTTTCCGAGCACTCAGGAAGGTTTTGGGTTCCGTCATTTTGCTATGCTTTATCAGATCAAACCGGTATAATAGAAAGCATGTTCTTTATCGGCTAGCGAGTGTTTTACGGAGGAAAACATGACTATCAAAACAGGTGATCTTGTCAGATTCAAAAAAGGCTTATACGAAGAAGAAGATGGGTTGATATACCTGGTATTGGAAGTAAACGGTGACCGCTCCATCATTGAATGGGTAGACACAAAGATGGCCATCCGGCCAACGAGCCTGGCAAAGATAGCTGATCTCGAAGTCTATATTGATGGGCATCAATTGAAAGAAATGGTCAACAGCAGTTTGGGGTCTTGATTATCAGAAGGGATACTCCCTATTATCGTTTAAGTTTGTGTTCCAAGAATCTTTTGCAAATTCTTGAGGCTTTGGTAGTGTAGCTGTACAGAAAAGTTTTTTCCACGACGCATCTGACGTTGCTAGCGCACTTTGGCAAAGTAACGCCTGCTTGCAGGTATATCTTACCGACTTTCTCGGAGATTGCTTCAACCGGCAAAACCAGGTGCGCCGGTTTCGCAATGACACGCCAATTGGGTAGGAAATTATTTTTCGTGATGGCTATATCGACCCCGGAAATTGAATAACCCTTGCAACTCGGTCGCAAAAATCTCCTGTGTAATTCAACCTTAGAAGCGATCCCCCAACCAATATCTTTGGAATTGAAAGATCACTGGTGTCGGTGGTCGTTTTTTGTTATAAGTTCCAATCCTTGAATGGAAAGCCACTTTTTGCCTCGGTCACACGGAACATGGAGTAGAAACAAAATTGAAAAAAAGAAACCTTGTCCATCTGGGTCATCCTACAGTTGAATGGCGCTATCTGCTTCAGCAGCGTGGTTTCTGCCAATCTGCTTGAATTCAGTTAGATCCTGCCGCCTGTGTGCACGATTAAGGTTGTTTTGAAATCTCCTCATTCAAATTGGTATAAAACCAATCTAAAAACCCCCATTCCCGTCACGCTTACGTCACGCTGGCCGAGTATCATGATGGAGTACACCGATATTCATCAACCCGGGAGCAACAAAATGAAAAAAAATAAGCAAATAACCGTTCAGCGCATTGGACTTAAATTAACCACCGGGCTCCAGGCTGGTGCCCCAGATCGGAAGAGCGTCGTGTAGGGAAAGAGTGTTCAGAGCCGTGT
>CAZLJB010000116.1:0-8134 GCA_964559195.1 uncultured Anaerolinea sp.
ACCCAAGCTACTTTTGGGTGTGCATAGAGATACTCAGCCACTTTTATAGCGCTCAGGGAGTGCCTTTCCATACGCATGGGCAGGGTCACAATGCTTCGCATGATTTGCCATGCATTAAATGGGCTGATGCAGCCTCCCAACGTCTTGACCGCAAAAAAACGAATTTGATCGATCAATTCTTTGCGACCAATCACCGCACCCCCAAGTGCATCGCCATGACCGTTGATATACTTACTTAGACTGTGAACCACCAAATCCGCGCCAAGTTCGAGCGGATGTTGGGTGAGCATACCTGACCAAGTACTATCCACCATCAACAGGGCGCCGCACTCTTTAGCGATTTTGGCAATCTCTGCGATGTCGCTGATAGAGGTTGTAGGATTAGCAGGTGTCTCAATGTGGATGAGTTTGGTCTTGGGTGTGATCGCCTGTCGCACTGCGGCCAGGTCTGATGTATCGACCAGGCTCGTTTTGATGCCAAAACGGCTGGGAAAGTGATTGAGAAGTATCTCCCGAACAGAGACATAGGATGTCTCTGTGGCAACAACGTGATCGCCGGCGCTCAGCAAGGTATAAAACGTGCCAACGATCGCACTGACTCCACTCGCAGTGACCACGCAGTCTTCACCACCTTCAATCGTGAGCAGCCTTTCTTCCAGCCATCGGGCATTGGGATGGCCATCGCGAGCGTAGGCAAATTGAACACCATCCCACACATCCCCTTGTGTTTGAACCGGTACCGCATAGCTATTAGCCATGATAAGAGGTCGTTTTACCGCCCCTGTGCCTTCATCTGGCTCCAAGCCAGAATGGACACAGCGAGTTCCCAGGCCTGCGTTCTTTAGTTCTTTTGCATTCATAATTTTCTCTCTTTCGTTGTAAGGGTTGCTGACAACCCTAGATTGGTATTGATGGGCATCTAGCCATTGACGACAAACGAAATACTTAGAATTGCTTCATCATTCGTAAAGGAAACAACTAACGAGATGGCCGGTACTTATTTCACGGAGAGGCGGTTCTGCCTCGTTGCATTTCGTCATTCGGAACGCACAACGTGTGTGAAAACGACACCCGCTGGGTGGATGGAGCGCGCTGGGAATTTCACCTGTGAGTATGATCCTTGTATTGCGTTCTTTTTGGTTGAGGATTGGAATCGCTGAAAATAGAGCCTTGGTATAGGGATGACAAAGATTGCCAAGTAGATCTTTTGTTTTTGCCAGCTCCACGATTTTCCCGAGGTACATGACTGCGATCCGATCACTAATAAAGCTGACTGCGTGAAGGTCGTGAGAGATCCAAAGGTAAGTGAGGTTCAAACGGTTCCGTAGATCACACATCAGGTTTAGAATTCCCGCTGCAACCGAGACATCCAAACCACTGGTGGGTTCATCCGCGACTATCAGTTCAGGTTGCAACACCAATGCCCTGGCGATGCCGATGCGCCTCACCTGTCCCCCGCTGAACTCATTTGGCAATTTATCTAAATCCGACCTGTTCAAACCCAAAGTTTCTATGATTTCCAACATGATTTTCTCGATTTTTGTTTCATCCTGTTCGATCCGGTGGATACGGATGGGCTCCGAGATAATCTCTCGAACTGTCATGCGCGGGTCGAGGGAGGCGTAGGTACTTTGGAAGATCATTTGTGCTTTTCTGCGAAACTTCTGTAGATTTCTCCCTTTCAAAGGGATAATGTTTTCGCCACGGAAATAAACTGACCCCGAGGTGATTTTTTGAAGATGTAGCAGGCCCATGCCGGTGCTTGATTTCCCGCAACCACTTTCGCCCACGAGACTAAGGATCTCCCCTTCATCAATCGTAAAGGTAACACCATCTACCGCATGGACGTATTCCCGCTTCGCCAATGGGGTTTTCAGCAGCCCTGTACGACCTTCAAAGCAAATTTTGAGGTCGTTCACTTCAACGAGGTGCATATTTACTCCGCTCGCTAAACTCATCTTTCATCTTGAAGCATTTCACCCAATGACCTGGCTCGGCTTCGACCAGCTGCGGGTTTTTGTCATCACCCCGACACCGTTCTCCTTTTTCCTGGCAACGCGGACTAAACGGACAGATATCCAGAACGTTGGTTAGGTCGGGTACCTTGCCCGGTATTGTGCTCAGTTGGGTTTTTGCTGGTGATGGGAGCGCGTTGATAAGAGCACGGGTGTAAGGATGCAGAGAATTGCCAAGGATATCAGCCGTTGCACCATACTCGAGGATCTCGCCAGCATACATTATTGCTACCGAAGTGGCAAATTCTGCGAGCAGGGCAAGATCGTGAGAAATATAAACGAGAGAGGTGGACTGCTTCTTCATCAGACCTACAAACATCTCCGTGACCTGCGCAGCAATCGTGGCATCCAACGCCGTAGTCGGTTCGTCCGCGAAGAGAATAGTTGGGTTGCAAAAGAAAGCCATGGATGTCAGAATACGCTGCTTCATGCCACCACTGAGTTGGTGCGGATAAGCAGCAAGGACGCGGGCAATGTCAGGAATTCCCATATCCTTCAAGACCCGTTCGATTTCCTGGTCAGGACTCTCGCTGAGACGAGTTTCTTTTGTACGATCACCCTTGTGGAACCATAGAATTTCTCTTAGCTGATCTTGAATTCGAAACACAGGGTCTAAAGCATCATGCGGGTTTTGCCCAATCATTATTAGTTGCTTGCCCCATATTCTTTTTCCATACTCCTTTTCGGAGAGAGATGCCAAGTCTTCATCCTTGAGAAGGATTTTTCCGGCAGTGATACGGGCATTCGGAGGGAGAAGGCGCATTACAGCAAGGGCCAGCGTGCTCTTTCCACTGCCGCTTTCCCCGGCAATTCCCAGACACTCACCCTGATGCACCTTAAGGCTAACATTGGAAACCGGGGTGATGGTGCCTTTCCGTGTTCGATAACACACGCTCAGGTTCCGAATGTCGAGAATAACATCAGCTTCCATCAGGTCCTCGCTCACTTGGAAAGACTTTCTTCAGGTTTGAGGGCTGCACGCAACCCTCCACTGAGAAATGAACAACCAATCATGACGATCAAAAGGGTTGCACAACCCCAGATCAGGAGCCACGGGCTTTGTCGGATATACATATAACCAGTTGCCAACATTCCTCCCCAACTCGGTCTTGGAGGTTGCATACCAAGGCCGAGAAAACTAAGACCGGCAATTGACATCACAACCACCCCAAGATCCATTCCTGCAATAACAATAATCGTTGGAATAACGTTCGGTAGCATATGTGAGAAAATGATGTCCCATGGCTGGGCGCCGAGTCCCTCTGCTGCTATTATGTATGTCGCGCTTTTGAGTGAAAGGATCTCTGTGCGTGCAATCCTCCCATAACTGGGAATCAACCAGAATGCCATCACCAACATCAACGTTAGATCCGATGATCCGAACACTGCCACAAGAGCCAATACGAGAATCATTCCTGGAAAGGTGCTGATGATGTCGAAGACCCAGAGCAAAATTTTGTCGAGGAGAGTGCCACTCGCGTATCCGGCGACGATTCCAAGTAAAACTCCGGAAGCTGCCCCCAAAGCAACCACTCCAAAAATGATGGGAACTGTAATCCGTGCCCCGTAGATAATCCGGGCAAGAGTATCACGTCCCAGTTCATCCGTACCGAGCAGATACCGAACGGAAGGCCCTTCAAACCTGTGTTTGATATCCAAGGCCAAGGGATCTCGAGGAGAGATCCAGGGGGCAAAGATGGCACAGAAGATCATAAGAACCATAATGACCACACCGATCATTGCAGTTGGATTTTTCACGATACTCAACAGAATCCATTTTTGTTTCATAATCTGATGATTGAATCGCAAACTTAGGCTCGTCCAAAATATGCGGAAATCTCTTAGTTCACCCATGATTCAGTCCTCAATTCTCTTATTCAAGCCGTATCCGTGGATCAACCATAGCATTTATTATTTCTGCTATGATCACGGCAAAAATGTATAGGGCGACAGTCATCATAATTCCGGCTTGAGCAACATAATAGTCTCGCTGCTGGAGGGCGGTTACAACCAGTTTTCCCAAACCGTTGCGGGCGAAAATAGTTTCTATGAAAAACGATCCCCCCAACAATCCACCCCAACCGGTGACTACAACAGTGACAAGTGGTTTCACTGCATTTCGGAGGCAATGCCTTAGGATGATACGGCTTCTTGGAATTCCGAAAGACTTTGCCGTCTTTACATACTCTGAGAATAACGTTTCGGCGAGGATTTCTCGAAAGATCCGCTCAATGTACCCAATCCAACTGATGGATAGTGCCAGCACTGGCAAAATCAGGAAGCGAATCTGGTCTGGTAGGTTATTTTTTTCTCCAACACCAATCGAAGGAAGCCAGCCAAGCGCAACGCTGAAAATGAGCACGAGCACCAACGCTGCTACATACTGGACCACCGAAACTGCCCCCGCCGAGACAACCCCGATAAAATGGTCTAGAGGAGTATCTTTAAAATAAACAGAGATAACCCCCAACCCACCACCGATGAATAAGGAAAAGAGCATTCCTACCG
Organism: uncultured Anaerolinea sp.; assembly: GCA_964559195.1. GTDB lineage: Bacteria > Chloroflexota > Anaerolineae > Anaerolineales > Villigracilaceae > UBA5195. The sequence continues at coordinate 4,524 of CAZLJB010000116.1, forward strand.
AAGCGAGAACGAATGTGTAGGGTACGGCCGAAAGTACTTCAGGTAATACAGGTCGTCCCGAAAGCATGTAATAGCCAAAATCCCCATGGAAAATGTTCCACCAATAAGTACCGAATCGCACAAGGGGAGGCAGGTCAAGACCAAGCTCATGGATTACCTTTTGCCTGACCTCGGGAGTTGCGCGCTGTCCCAGGATGATTGTGGCTGGGTCGCCGGGGATTAAGTAGGTCAGGGTTGACACAAAAAAACCAACTCCAACGAAAACCATTAGTAGGCTAATTGACCGTTTCACCAGGTATTTCAGCATATCAATTCAATCCTTCATGGAGGGGAAAACGAGGCACACGGAGCAGCCATGTGCCTCATCTCAATCAGAATATCATCTCACTCATCATAAAATTCTAACCCGGCTTGTGTCCAATACGCCATTGACGAGAAGAGCTTCCTGGTTTGGCCCGAGGTCAACGACACCTTTTTTGAATACCACGCCTTGTGGTTGGTAGCCGATATAGACCATCGCCGCATCTTCATCCATGAGCTTCTGCATGTCGATCAACATTTGGGCGCGCGCCTTCGAGTCCATCTCCTTCGTAGTCTGTTTATACAGATCATCAAATTTCTTGTTGCTCCATTTCATTGTGTTCCAGAACTCGCCAGATGCAAAGAAAGAGAGAGTGTAACCACCATCCGGAAGAGTCTGATATGAAATTATTGTCATATGTTTCCCTTCAGGGGCAAGTGACCAGTAGGTGCTGCTATCCACAGCATTGACATCCAAAATAATCCCGACCTCAGCGAGCTGCTGGCGCATGACCTCGACTCCTGGGTCCGCAGGGTCGCTGACCGCCAGGAAGGGAACTTTGAGTCCGGTAGGGTGTCCAGCATCCTTCAAGAACTGTTTCGCTTGGTTCACGTCCCGTTCATAGTGGGGTGCATCCGGCCAATAGCCAATGATCCCTGGTGGAACCATCGCATAGCCTCTCTCACCCATACCGTTGCCGGATGCTTCTAAGATCGGGTTGATATCAATGGCCGCACGGATCGCTTTCCTGACGTTGACATCCTTTAATATAGGATCAGTACAGGGTAGTGAAATCCACCAGTAGCGAGTGAGCCGAGATGCAGATTCGATGTCTGTCATCTTTTTTGCATCTGCGAGTTGTGTCATAGTAGCAGCAGCGATATCCAGGTCGCCAGCCTGTATAGCTGTGAGTACATCCTTTGGAACAGCCCACGTCACCTGATCGGCTGTCAGTGCTCGTTTACCCCAGTATTTATCGAACGCTTTGAAATTGATGGACTGACCCACTTCGAATGACACCAACTCATATGGACCTGTACCGACGGGTGTCTCGTTGAATGCCTTTGCGCCTAAAGCAGTGACTGCTGCCTTGGAGATCATCATACCGGCCTGGAAAGGCAGCGAAAGTGAAAACAGGGTCGGTGAAGGTGACTTCATAACGAACTTCACCGTATATTTATCGATGACTTCTATGTGATCCAGGTTCGACCAAGTCGTTGCTTCGGGTAACTTATCATTCACAATTCGGTCAATCGTGAATTTGACATCATCCGCGGTAAACTCGCCATAATCCTTGTGCCATTGGACACCCTCCTGGAGGTGGAATGTAACAGCGGTGTTATCTGCTGACATATCCCAAGATTTGGCAAGCCAGGGTTCCACCTCTCCTGTTCCCGCTTTGTATCGCACGAGCCACTCATACATCAGTGCGACTACGGGAACCATTCCTGAACCAGTGCTCGCGATATCGAAACTGCTAGCCTCGAATATCGCTATACCGGCTCGAAGTACTTTAGGTGCCACTGCGGTAGGTACCTGCGTAGCTGCTGGTGCCATTGTTGGCGCAGTTGTAGCCGCAATTTTAGCCGCAGCTGTGGGCGCTTCTGCGGTCAGGACGGCTGGTGCGCAGCTTGTCAGCACCGCGGATGCACCAAAAATACCCATTAACCGGATAAAGTCACGGCGACTGATACTGCCTCGCCCTAGTTCTGAACTATTTAGATGCAATTTATTCTGATCATTTTTTTTCTGGGATTCCACTTCACACTCTCCATTTCTTCAGGCTGAATAGGAATAACTAATGTCGGAAGGGTTGCATATCAATATGTTATTTTTCGGATACACCTCCTTGGCGAATTGAAATGAGCAACTTTGCTGGCGCAACCGTTGAAATCGATGGCGCAGCCTCCTCGAAAATGGGAACACCTAATAAAGGTACAATTCTGTCGCGATTAAACAGAGTTTACCTAAAGAACATCTCGTATGGATCTTTGGGTGCGTCAGGCTGAATCCCGCACCATTAATTTAACCGGAATCGTGACATTGGTTCTTTCAGCAGATTTCGAGTCGATCAGCGCCATCAAGCACTTGGCGGCAACACTGCCGACTTCACCAAAATCATAATGCAACGTGGTCAGAGCAGGCGTCAAGTGTTTGGCGTAAGGATCGTCGTTATATCCAGTTACCGCAATATCCTCTGGAACACGCAACCCGGCAGATCGAATCACATCAATTGCTCCGATCGCCACCAGGTCAGTAGCTGCCACCACAGCGGTCGGTCTTTCAGATGCGCTTAATATGCGCTGCATGCCCTCTACCCCCCCCTCCTCGTACCACTTCCCACCTTGTACCCACTCTTCGCGGATAGTCAAACCATGTTCATGCAGGGCTTTTCGATACATTTGCAGACCAATCAATCCTCCAGGCTCGTACAGGTTGCCATGAATGAAGCCTATCTTGCTGTGGCCTTTCCGCACCAGGTGATCAACAAGTAGAGAAATGCCAGACCAGTCTACGGTAACATTTACAGATAGTTCGTGAACTGGCTTGTCATGTTCCAGTGCGACGCATGGAGTCATGGTCTCCCTTATCACCGCCAACAACGGATCATCAATCTGTGCATTATGCAAGATTAGGCCATCCACCCGGCCGCTTTGAAGAAAGGAGCGGAATGCAGCGGCCGCTTTTTCACCTTCCATAACAGGGAAGAACATTACAAAGATCCCAAGGGGGGTCAGAGTATCGACAATTCCGGAGACGACACCAGCAAAATAAGGATCGGAGAGCAGACCGCGTTTCTCAAAGTGCAGGGTGGCAAGAGCAATGGTGTGAGTGCGGCGAGCATCCAGGCTGCGCGCTATGGCGCTAGGTTGGAATCCATGACGATTTACAATTGACTGGACGCGCTCGCGGGTCTCTGGTGATACGTCAGGACGATTATTGAGTACACGCGAGACAGTGGGAAGAGAAACGCCAGCTTCTTTTGCTATTTCGACAATGGTTATCCGTTTGGACATTTAAACACCTTGTTTTGATTGTAAGCGCTACCGGAAGCGCTACCGGAAGCGCTTACAATAATGTAGCATGCATTATTCCTTTTGTCAATAAGTAATCTCGATGGCTTTGAAAAACAAGCCAGAAATTGACCCTATCGGTAATAAATAATGTGGTTAGATACGCTAATGTATTGGTAAGGTAACGGTTGGACAAAACAACTCATTCCCTTTCATTGCGAGATTCGCCTATGCCGCCGAAGGCGGTACTCGATGAGGAGATGACAATTATTTCATTAGGAGGCGGCGTACTTTGC
>CAZLJB010000117.1:0-8108 GCA_964559195.1 uncultured Anaerolinea sp.
TACACGGCTCTGAACACTCTTTCCCTACACGACGCTCTTCCGATCTCCCTTCGACCCGCGTGAAATCGACGCCGTCATTCTCTCGCACGCCCACATCGACCACTCCGGCAACCTGCCGCACCTGGTCAAAAACGGCTTTACCGGCAAAATCTATGCCACGCCCCCACTGTGCACCTGTGCCGCATCATGCTGCTCGATTCAGGCCACGTTCAGGAACGCCAGGCCCAATCTACCAACGTCTACCGCGCCCGGCGCGGTGAACCACCCGTCGACCCACTTTACACACAGCTGGACGCCGCCGAAGTCATTCCCTTCCTGTATCCCATCGATCTGGGAACGCCTTTTTTTCCCGGCAATGGCCTGAGCGCCCGCTTCTTCGAAGCCGGGCACATCCTGGGTTCGGCTGCCATCGAGCTGGAAGTGCAGGAAAAAAACCGCAAATTCCGACTGTGGTTCTCAGGTGATATCGGCCGGCGCGACCTGCCCCTGCTGCGCGACCCGGTATTGCCCGACCAGACCGATATCCTACTGATGGAAAGCACCTACGGCGACAAGCCGCACCGTGACCCCGAAGAAGCCTACAGCGAAATGAGCAGCGTCATCACCCGCACCCTCAAGCGCGGCGGCAAGATCATCATCCCGGCCTTCGCGGTTGGCCGCACCCAGGAACTGGTCTACAACCTCAACCGTATGCAGTCTGAAGGCAGCCTGCCGGATGTGCCCGTCTACGTCGACAGCCCGCTGGCAGTCAATGCCACCGACATCTTCAAAAAACACCCCGAATGCTTCGACGACCAGACCAACGCCCAGATCCAGAACGGCCACCCGGCGCTTGAATTTCACAAGCTGACCTACGTCCACAGCCTGGAGGAATCCAAGGCGCTCAACGCCCGCAAAGACCCGATGATCATCATATCTGCCTCCGGCATGGCCGAAGTCGGACGGATCGTTTACCACATCCGCTGGAACATCGAAAACCCGCGCAACACGATCATGATCGTCTCCTGGCAAGCCCCCAACACGCTTGGCCGCCGGCTGGCCGACCGTGAAGACCGCGTGCGCATCTTCGGCGAAACCTACGAAGTCCGCGCCGAAATCGCCACGATTGGCGGACTGTCCGCCCATGCCGGGCAGGACATGCTGGCCGAATACGCGCTGGGCGTCAAAGACAGCGCCCAAAAAGTCTTTCTGGTGCATGGCGAACCACGCGGCGCGCTGCCGCTCAAGGAAAAAATCGAAGCCGGCGGTATGCGCAACGTCATCTATCCGCACAAGGGCTACGTAGCCGAGATTTAACATCCTGAAACCCCAAAAAAGCGGTATAATCCGCCAGCCGCGCACTATCCATGGAGAGGTGCCAGAGCGGTTGAATGGGACGGTCTCGAAAACCGTTGTGGTCCCCTGGGCCACCGTGGGTTCGAATCCCACCCTCTCCGCCAGATCAAATAACATCCGATTAACGAAACGAACCAGCCGGGCGAAAACCAACCCGGCTGGTTCGTTCGTATTTCAGCACCCGACTACATCGGCCTGGTACTTCTCGGCAAACAGTGCCGGCTGACCGCCGGTGTGCCAGAACAAGACCGACTCATTTTTTTGGAAGACACCCTTGCGGATTAGATCGATCATGCCGGCCGCCGCCCGGCCAGTATAGACCGGATCCAACAATACGCCTTCGTTGCCGGCAAACAGGCAGATCGCCTCGCGCTCCGGCTCACCAAAGACACCGTAACCCGCCTGGCAGTAATCATCATTGGCCAGCACATCCTGCCTGCCAAATTGGATGCGTGGCCCGAACTTCTCGCTGGCAGCGCTCGCCAGGGCTGAGACATTCTCCTGCAGCGCCCGCACCGGCTCGTCTATGCTGATGCCCAGGATTTTGGCCTGGCAATTAAACAGCCGCGCACCCAGGGTCAACCCGGCGTGGGTGCCACCCGAAGACGTCCCAAAGACGACCCAATCCGGTTTGAGACCCTGCTGCATCAACTCTTCCACCGCGAAGGCATACCCGAGCGCGCCGGTCGGGCTGGAGCCACCGTACGGCACCAGGTAAGGCTGGTTGCCGCTGGCCAGGGCCGTCTCATACGTCTTCTGCAAAACTGCATTGCAATCCTTGCGATCTGCCACCCAGACCACATCCGCGTTAAAGAGAAAATCGAGCAGCAGGTTGGCGGTCGGTTGTTCGGGGTGCTCTCCATTCAAGACCAGGATGCACTCCATTCCAAACTTGGCCGCGGCCGCGGCAGTCTGCCGGCAGTGATTCGACTGCATCGCCCCGGCCGAGATCAACATCTTCGCGCCCTGGGCTTGCGCTTCTGCCACCAGGAATTCCAACTTACGGGTTTTATTGCCACCAAACGCCAGCCCGGTCTGATCATCTCTTTTTATGAAGAGACGCGCTCCGCCCAGCGCTGCTGACAACCTGGGCAGCTCTTCGATCGGGGTCGGTAAATGTGCGAAACGATAACGCGCAATTGAATTCATCTTCTCTCCTCTGTGCTGGCGTGTGCCAGCGAATTGATCCGGATACATCCATCATACAACAAAATGGTTCGCACAAATCACCCTGATCCGACTTCCGGCCAGGCCAATCAGGCCGACTTCAAACCTCCAGGCTTTGGCGGGTGCGTTTTTTTCCACGCGAACGCATCAGATCCAGCAGCCTGGGCATCACCCGCGTGTAGGCCAGGTACCAGAATGGGTTGGGAGCATAATCCCAGGCCCCCAACGTCCGGCGCACCTGCCCGCCCAGACCTTCCTTGAAGCGGAAAACCCCCCACAGCGAGTCACGCTCATCAAAAACATCCGGCGCGCCCCACAGGTCATAGACCCTGCAGCCGCGCTCGCGCGCCCAGCGCATCGCCTCAAACTGCAGCAAATAATTTGGCATTTTTTCGCGCTGCGCATCGCGGGACATGCCGTAAATATAATAGGCCCGGCCCGCAAAATGATAAAGATAAACCGCCGCCAGCGCCTGACCTTCCCCTTCCACGATCAGCGCCGAGGAGCTATGTTCAAAAATCTTCCAGGCGGTCTGGTAATAAGCCTGGTCACGGATCACAAAGCCATCCCGGACTGAAGTCTCGGCATACATGCGGTAGAGCATCGGCCAATCCTGCTCCTGCGCGATGCGCAGATTCAGACCCTTCTTTTGGCCTAATCGCACGTTGTAACGCGTCTTTTGTTTCATGCGCGCCAGCAAATCCTCATCCGGTAGATCGACATCCAGCATGACTGTATTGCGGAACTGGATCTGCTCATCGGAATAACGCCAGCCGCGCGCCGCCAGCTCGCGCTCAATCGTCAGCCCCAGCTGATCGGGCTGATCGCTCTCCGTACCCGGCAGCCCGCGCCCCAGCACCACATCCGGGTCGAACTTGAAAAAAATGGCAGCCTGCCGGCGTGCAAAAACCTGCAAATCATCCAGCACCCGGCCGCGCAGCCCGGCATCCTGCCAACGCAGCAGCGGACCCTTCGGGCTGTACAGGATGCACAAACGCGCCGCAAACCCACGGCTCAGGACCTTCTTGCGCAGCACCAGCGCCGCCGCCAAGACCTGGGACGGCTGCAGATCCGCCAGCGCCTGCACATCTTCCGCCACCCGCGGCCCCTGCCCGCCTGCCAGCCAGACCAGGTAAAGCGTCTGCCAGCCATAGCGCGCCTTCAACTGGCCCCATTCATAACTCTGCAGCAAATGCGCATCCGGCAGCCCGGCGATCAAATCATTCCATAAAAACTCACTCATCCCATTATTTTATCCTGACTTCCCAGATCCTGCCCAACCAACCCGCCATCAACAGCAGCCCTGCCATTTTATTGTCAGTGCGATTCCTTCATGCCGCCGCAGGCAGTACGCGACGTTCCACCAGTGGCAAACACGTGATTTTAGGGACTGAGGGGTTCCGGGCGATATATGCGGGTTGGGATAGACAGCGTTCGATTGCATCGCATCCTGTCATTGCGCATCATCATCGTTACCATGGGCACGCTCAAGGTCGGTGTGGTGGTGGATGGCGTCTCGGAAGTACTCAGGGTGCAGGATGACAGCATCGGCGCCCTGCCGCCGATGGTCAGCACGGTCAACTCAGCCTTTCTCAAAGGCATTGTGCGCCTGGAGAACCGCCTGATCATCTTGCTTGAGCTTGGTAAGGTGCTCGATTTTGATGAACAGCAGTCGCTGGCCGCGATCGCCTGATCAATGTTGGTTCCGTTGAATAAATCGCTGCTCCGGTGAGGATTCTCACCGGAGCAGCGATTTATTGTTGGGGATAGATTGATGGACCGAAGGGAGTCAGATGAAAGTGGATATTGTCGAATATATTTGAAGGCGGTTCCTGGCCATACTCATTCTGTTGGACTACTTTGTCAGCCTATCCTGGCAATCGAGGCCATGACCACCGCCAGCTTTTGTTCCACTTGCAACAGAAGGGGTTCAAACACGGGTTTATTCCCTTCCGCAATCGCCATTTCCAAATCTTTTGCCACAGCGCGCAATTCGTCTGCGCCCATCGTGCCCGCCAACCCTTTGAGCGTGTGCGCCAGCCGGTGAGCAAGTTCGGTGTCATTGCTTTTCAAAGCGGCCCGGATCGCCTGTGCAGTATGTTCATGCCCGGCATGGAACATCAAAAGTAAGCGCTTGTAAAGCTCTTTGTTGTCGCCCAGACGGGTCAATGCGGCGGTCATATCGATTGAGTCGAGTGTAGCAGGCAATTCAGCCTTGGCTAATAAAGGGAACGTGTCCGCGTCATCAGAACCCTGGTTTCCGCGGATGGAAGTTGAATTATTTTCCTTCGGCAAGGGATGCACCCAGCGCAGTAAAACACTGGCAAGCTTTACGACATCTACCGGCTTGGAAACATAATCGTTTAACCCGGCATCCAGTGCTTTCTGGCGATCTGCATCCAGCGCATTGGCAGTAATGGCGATAATCGGCAGATGAGCCGAGTCAAAAGAAAGTTCCTGGCGGATTTGAATGGTCGTTTCGTAACCGTCCATGCCAGGCATCTGGATGTCCATTAAAATGGCATCGAAGTGATCTCTCTTGACCATCGCAAGCGCTTCATCGCCATTATTTGCGATTAAAACGCGCAAACCCATATTTTTCAGGATTTCCACCGCCACCTTCTGGTTGATCTCATTATCTTCCACCAGTAGGATATGCCCGCCGCGCAGCTTTTCCAGCGTTTCCCCGGTCACAGGTTTTAACCCTTGTTTCATTTTGTTTTGGTTGGGGGGTCCGAAGATCTGCATGAGAGTGTCAAGTAATGTTGAGCGCAAGATGGGTTTGGTCAGGTATCCATCCAGGTTGTCATTTTTTAGCTGGAACTCCATATCTTTGGCATAGACCATCAATAGGACAGGAATGGCTGCATGCAGGGGATTATTTTTGATGCGCAGGATGGCCTGCGTTCCATCCATGCCCCCGGGCATGTCCTGATCCATGAAGATCAAATCAAATGGCGCAGCGGGGTTGGATTCTGATAAGAGATCCAGCCCCGCTTCAGCCGACTGCGCAACCGTTACCTGGCAGGAAAATGATTCAAGCGCAATGCGCAGTGATTCCAGGGTATTAAGATTGTTGTCCACCACCAATATATGCCGCCCGCCCAGTCCGGGCAAATTCACAGCGGGTGTTTCACCCGCGACTGCCGGGTTTGTGCCCAGGCCAAGCACCACCATAAATGTGAACTGGCTTCCCTGCCCAAATTGGCTTTCAACCTTAATCCCCTCACCCATCATTTGCACCAGGCGCTGGCAGATAGTCAGTCCAAGTCCGGAACCGCCATATTTGCGACTGATGGAGCTGTCGGCCTGGGTGAAGGGTTGGAACAACTGCGCGATTTGTTTTTCCGTCAGGCCAATGCCAGTATCGTGCACAGAAAATTCGAGCATCACTCGCTCAGTGGTTTGCTCGCGAATCTTTGTTTTGACGAGCACTTCTCCCGCTGGAGTAAATTTGATGGCGTTGCCCACCAGATTGATCAGCACCTGTCCCAAGCGGGTTGGATCGCCCACCAGCAAATTGGGAACATCGGGCGCAGTGCAGAAGACCAGTTCCAGGCCTTTTTCATGCGCGCGGTATGCCAGCAAGCTTGAGAGCCTGTTCAGCACCTCATCCAGGTTGAAATTCGTTGTCTCGAGGCTCAGCCTGCCCGATTCGATCCTTGAAAAATCCAGGATTTCATTGATGGTTGTCAACAATGCATCCCCAGAAATCTGCAGGTCGGCCAGGTAGTTGCGTTGTTTGTCATCCAACCCTGTTTGCTGGAGAAGATGAGCCATACCCAGCACGCCGTTAATGGGTGTGCGGATTTCGTGGCTCATGACAGCCAGGAAATCGCTTTTGGCGCGATCTGCGGCCTCGGCCTGTTCCTTGGCGTTGTTCAATGCATCGGTTCGCGTGGCGACCAGCTCTTCCAGGTGCGCGCTCTGCTCCAGCAGTTCAGCCTGGGTTTTCTTGCGTTCGGATAACTCGGACTGAATGTCCTCATACAGCCTGGCATTCTCGATTGCTACAGCCACCTGCGCGGCCAGCGTTTCCAAAACGGAAATATTTTCAGGGCTAAATCCACTCGGGTTGAAGCTTTGCACCTGCAGCACACCCAAAACCTGCTTGCCCACCATCAATGGCAGGCAGAGTTCTAATCCGGTTGTGGAGACCTGTTCCGAGAAAAGATTTTTATAGCGTAAATTGTGGTCTACATCGTTGGATAGCAGCTTTTTACCATGCCTGCCTGTCCACCCTACCATACCTTGTCCGGACTTGATGCGGTAGTCATCCGGGGAAATATGCTCAAATTCGCCGCTTTTGGCTTTCACGATTAATTCATCGTATGTGTCGTTGAACATGTAAAGAGCGACATAACCATAACCAAGCACGGTGTGAATACGGTGCACAGTCAGTTCGAGTACTTGCTGCAGTTGCAATACCGCTGCGATTTCACGCCCAATCTCGTTGATCAGCGCCAGTTGGGTGAGGCTTTTTTTAAGATTATCTTCCGCCAATTTATGCTCAGTGACATCGCGGATAATGGCGGTATAAAACTGACTGCCGGCAACCTGCCACTCTGACAAGGAAAGTTCCAACGGGAAACTGGTTCCATTCTTGCGCAAGCCTTCAAATTCAACAATTTTCCCGATCAGGTGTTTCTCTCCACCTTCTCGCACCCTGTCGAGGCCCGCTGCGTGCGCGCCCTGGTAGTCCGCAGGAATCAAAATGGACAGCTGCTGCCCCAGGATCTCCAACTCCGCATAACCAAATAGTTTTTCTGCGCTTTTGTTCCAACCAATAATATCCCCGGCTTTATTAATACTGACGAAGGCATCGGTTGCGGAACTGACCACTGCCCGATAATGTTCTTCACTTTCGCGCAAGGCCTGATCAGCTTTTTTGCGCCCGCTAATATCCCGCGAAACGCCGAAAATTTCCCAGTGACTGCTGCGCGTATTAAACACAAAGTGGGTGTTTACCTCTGTCCATACCGTTTTTCCATCTTTGGCAGGTTGTTCCACTTCATCAAGGTAATCAATATTATTTCCCTGGTTTGCTTCCGCAAGCCGCTCAGGCAAAACATTTTCAATAGTTTCAAGCGAAGCAGGGGTAAAGACCAAAGACAAATCCTGGGCAAGCACTTCTTCCACCGTAAAACCACGTAACTGCTGTACAGAAGGACTGATGTACGTAAAACGACTGGTTTCCAGATCGAGGGTCCAGATCACATCCGAGATATTGTTGGCAAGCAGTCTATACTGTGCTTCACTTAGCCTGAGCGCTTCTTCTGTATTGTGTTTTTCAAGCGCCCGATAGATCGAAATCAGCAGCTCTTCCATGTCAAACGGCTTTTGGAAAAAGCCATAGACGCCCAACTGAATCGCTTCGATGGCTGAACTCTGAGAAGCATAACCGGTCATCAGGATGCACTCGGCTTTTGGGCAGCGCGCCTTGATGCCTCGCAAAGCTTCCAGTCCCGAAATATCTCCCAGGCGTAGATCGATCAGCGCCACATCAATCGAAACCTGTTCAACCTTCTCCAGCGCAGCCATCCCCATTTGCACAGGAATCGGCTCGTAGCCTTTGCCCTTGAGGATATCAACCATGGTTACCAGCA
>CAZLJB010000118.1:0-8105 GCA_964559195.1 uncultured Anaerolinea sp.
CCTAAAACCATACTGGTTGTTGATGATGAGGAACGCATTCGGGCGCTGCTCCAGGCATATTTGACCCAGGAGGGCTTCAGAGTGATTGCGGCTGCCAACGGTCTGGAGGCTTTGCCGCTGGTTGAGCGCGAAAACCCTGACCTGATCCTGCTCGATATCATGATGCCAGAAATGGATGGCTATGAATTTTTGCGGCTGTATTCCAAAACGCATAATGAACCGGTCATCCTGTTAACGGCGCGCCTGGAGGAAAGTGACAAGGTGGTGGGTTTGGAATTGGGCGCAGATGATTACATCACCAAGCCTTTCAGCCTGCGTGAACTGACCGCGCGTATTCGCATGGTGCTGCGGCGCATGGGCAAGAGTTTGCCAGTTTCGAACTTGTTGGAAGCCGGCGATATCGTCATGGATCGGGATGCCTATCTTGTGACGGTGCAGGGTCAGCCGGTTTCATTGACCCGCTCAGAATTTGATTTACTGGCTGCCCTGGTGACATCGCGCGGGCGGACACTATCGCGTTTGCAGTTGCTGGATTTTGTGCAGGGTGTGGCTTTTGAGGGAATTGAACGTTCGATTGATGGGCATATCAAGAACCTGCGCGCCAAGATCGAACCTGATGCGCGAAATCCCATTTACATTGAGACCATCTATGGGGTGGGTTACCGTTTGAATATCCACCGCAGGCTGGAATAAATGCGAGCAGTTCGTGATTTCTTTTCTAATACCCGATTGGGTGGTAAAAAGCAGGCTGGCGCAAGGCTGCGAGGTTCGCTGCTGTTGAAATTGATCCTGGCCTTCTGGGTGGTGAGCATTTCAGGTATTGTGATCGTGGCACTGCTGGCCGGGCGCGTCAGCCAGCTGGAGTTTACACGATATATTCGGGAAAATCATTACCAGGGGCTGGTTGATGATCTCTCCAATTACTACACTGAAAAGCATAATTTTAGTGGCGCCGGGTACCTGCTGGCAGAGGCCCAGGTGCTGAATACGGGTGGAACCAGGGAATTCCTGGTGGTTGATACGGATGGAAACATCCTGCTCTCCCAGGTCAGCCATATTCCACCGGGGTTACCTTCACCGGATTTTATCAAGTTTGGTTTCCCAATCAATTCGGGTGGGCAGGTGGTGGCGTACCTGATTCCACTACGGCCGCCTCGCAGCCAATCTGAATCGGCATCGGATAATATTCAACGCATCAACCTGAACCTGTTCATCGGTGTGCTGGCGACCACCTTGATCGCGTTGTTTTTTGCCTGGCTGATTGCGCGCAACATTATCAGGCCGCTGCGCGACTTGAACGAAGCCACCCAGGCTATCGCGCAGGGTGACCTTGGGAAGCAGGTCAGTATTACAACCCATGACGAGATTGGCGCGTTGGCTAAATCCTTCAACCAGATGACCTCCAGCCTGAAGCGCTCGCGTGATCTGCGCCGGCAAATGACGGCTGATATTGCCCATGAATTGCGCAATCCGCTCAGCATTATCCTGGGGAACGCAGAAGCGCTCAGCGAGGGGGTTCTGCCTGCCACCCCTGAAACACTGGCGATCATTTATGACGAGGCGAAGCACCTTTCGCGCCTGGTCGATGATTTGCGCACGCTCTCCCTCTCTGAATCGGGCGAAATGCTGTTGCAGCGCAGCCTGGCTGATCCACAGGAGATCATCGAACGCTGTGCAGCGGCCAATGCCATGCGGGTTGAGGTGTTGGGGCTTTCGATGCGGGTGGAACTGGAAGCGAATCTGCCGCAGGTGAATGTGGATGTGGCACGCATCCTGCAGGTGCTGGCCAACCTGGTCGATAACAGCCTGAAACACACCCCGGCAGGTGGCTGGATCGTTTTATCCGCAAAAACCAGCTATTCAAACTACCCGGCTGGCTGTCAGGTTTGTATCTCGGTGGCTGACAGTGGCTCCGGTATCCAACTTGAGGACCTGCCGTATGTCTTTGACCGGTTTTACCGTGGCAAGCAGTCTGCTGGGCGGGTGCAGGATGGTTCCGGATTGGGACTGGCTATTTCCAGGGCCCTGGTGGAATTGCACGGCGGACAGATATCTGCGGAAAGTCAGCCGGGTTACGGCACGCTGATTACCATTCGCCTGCCCTGCCCGTAAGTGGTATGATTTTAGAAACACAGCCTTGAGCAGCGGGCTGATTTCATGGGAGCATCATGGGAGAAAAGACAAACATGCGAAAACTGATCAAGTTTATACTGCTAATCGGTCTGGTGATATCCGGTTGTGTCTCTGCTCCCAGCCCTGTTGAACCAAACCAACTAACAGCAACACTCCGCAGCCCCAGCCCGGCAGCGGGTGCAACGAAAGGCAGCGCGGCTGTCAGCCCATCTGCCGGCCCATCTGCCGTCCTACCCGCCAATTCAACCAGCGCTGCTCCGGTCAGCCCGCGTGGTGGGGTGCCCAACTTTGAGCATATTATCCTGATCGTTTTGGAGAATAAGGCCTACCAGCAGGTGATTGGCAACCAGGATATGCCGTTTTTGAATGGCCTGGCCCATCAAAATGTGCTGCTGACCAATTATTTCGGGGTGAGTCACCCCAGCCTGCCCAATTATCTAGCCCTGGTCAGCGGCAGTACCCAGAATGTTAAAAATGATTGTACGGATTGTTTTTTTAACCAGCCCAACCTGGCCGACTTGATCGAGGCCAGCGGACGTAGTTGGAAGACCTACCAGGAGGATCTGCCCTCGCCCTGTTTTGTGGGGAATGCCAAACCGTATTACCAGAAGCATAATCCATTTATTTATTTTGATTCGATCCGACTGGATGCGGCGCGCTGCCAGCGCAGCGTGGTGCCTCTGACCAGCCTGCAGCCTGACCTGGATTCAAGCCAGCTGCCAAACTTTGCCTTCATCATGCCGAATATTTGCAACTCGGGGCACGATTGTCCCGTGGCGACTTCGGATGCCTGGCTGAAGGATCTGGTGACTCGTCTGCAGGCTTCGACGGCGCTGGGCAAGCAGAGCTTGATCATTATCACCTTTGATGAAGGTGAAGATTTAAGCAGTGCGACCTGCTGCGGGCTGGGCAGTCATTCCGGCGGGCAGGTTGCGACGCTGCTGGTTTCGCCGCTGGGTAAAACGGGTTTTGAAGATGGCACACCGTATTCACATTACAGCCTGTTGAAGACCATCCTGGCGGCCTGGAAGCTGCCGGAGTTGGTGAATACGCAGCTGCCGGGCAGCCAACTGATGACATTGCCCTGGAGTGGGAATTAGCGAGAATTAGTTTTTATCTGAAAACGACTGGAACGGGTGCGAGAAAGGGCGAAACCATTTTTTGGGAGTTGTGGGGAAATCTGAAAAACTCTGCCCAATTTTTTAGGTTCGGTGAAACTTGCGAAATACTTACAAAAATAGGATAGTTTCCAGCCCCCGACTTTTTTATGTTAAACTAATGATCGATGTTATGACATGAAATGCTGGACGTGGCCATTTTAGTGGGGGATGGTCCATTGTTGTATCTGGTAGGCCTGTTCCAAGGAACAGGCCTACCAGACGGGGAGACGTTGATTTTTGTTGACGTCTGCCCGTTTTTTGAAATAACAGTTTTATAATCGTAGCTGGTTCGTCCAATTTCCATTTATCACTAACAATAGGTGCTGGGAGCGCGTGAATACACAATACGCTGTGGCTTTATTCTTTCCGGCACTTTCAAGGTCTGGTCGTGTAAATTTTTTTAATGACAGGATATTGATTGGTTTAGTATGATACAGACTTCGTACCAACAAATGGCAGAGAACGCATCATTTTTATTGGGGTTGGTGCTTATTTTTGATGCGATATTGCGAAACCGGCAATCCGAAATTTCCTGGAAAGCCCCGGTCGTGTATGGTTTGATGACGGGTGGAATCGGTGTCTGGATTATGCTGACTCCCTGGCAGTATCGCCCAGGAATTAACTTCGACGCCTGCTCGGTGCTGTTAAGCATGAGCGGGTTGTTTTTTGGTACAGTGCCGACCTTGATTGCAGTGCTGATGACCGTTAGCTTGCGGATTTACCAGGGTGGCTCCGGTGTCCTGGTGGGGGTGTGTGTGATTATTGCGACTGCCAGCCTGGGGTTGTTATGGCGGCGCCTGAGCTGGCATACCTTGTTGAAGACCAGCTGGCAAGAGCTCTACCTGTTTGGTGTTCTAACGCATCTGGTGGTGCTTGGGCTGATATTCGTATTGCCCCGGCAAACCGCTCTGAGTGTGTTGGAACGGATCGGCCTGCCGGTCATGATCATTTTTCCATTGGTGAGCCTGGCCCTGGGGCTGCTGATGATTGGTCGTTTGCGGCGCAGGCAAGCCTATCTAAAAATGCGGGAAAGCGAAAAGAAATACCGTCAGATTGTAGAAGTGGCTCGGGAAGGCATCTGGAGCATTGACCAGCACGGTCTTACCACCTTTGTCAACCAGGAAATGGCCCAAATGTTGGGTTATTCGGCAGGCGAGATGGAACACAAGCCGATGGTCAACTATATTTTCAAAATTGATCAGGCGGACCATGCCTTCAAGATGGATGAGCGCCGGCTGGGCCGGCAAGGGCGCTATCAGCGTCGCTTTCGGCGTCGGGATGGCAGCGAGTGCTGGGTGCTGGTCTCTGCCAGCCCGATCCAGGATGAAGATGGCCAGTTTAGCGGCTCGCTTGGGATGGTATCTGATATTTCTTCGCTCAAACAAGCTCGGGAGTTATTGAAGGAAAGTGAAACACAATACCGTATTCTGACCGAAAGTATCAAGGATGTAGTCTGGATTCTGGATGCACAAAGCCTGTGCTTCAGATATATCAGTCCTTCGGTTGAACGCCTGCGAGGTTATACGCCCGAAGAAGTCATTTCCGAACCATTGGAAGCAGCCCTGGTGCCGGAGGTCTATCCAATCATTTTGGCTTTGATCAACGCACGCAAGGCAGCTTTTCTGAGTGGCCAGGCCGCCCCGGATCTTTTTTATACCGATGAAGTTGAACAGCCGACCCGGGCAGGCAAGCGGGTCTGGACCGAAGTGATCACGAATTATTACCTGAATGCCGAAAGCGGCCGGGTGGAGGTGCGCGGGGTATCACGCGATATCAGCGAACGCAAACAGGCTGAGGCGGTTTTGCAGCTGTCGCAGCTGGAATTGCAGCGGCTGCTGCTGGAGACGGAGGCCTCGCGGCGTCAATTGGTGCGACTGGTCGAAGAACAGGATCGAACCGAGGTGGCTCTGCAAAAATCGTCCGAGGAGCTGCGGGATGCGTATGACGTCACCCTGCAGGGCTGGTCGAATGCGCTGGAAATGCGCGAGCATGAAACGGCCGGGCACAGCCGGCGGGTGGTGAGTCTAACCCTGGAGCTGGCGCGCGCTTTTGAAATTCCGGAAGATTTGGTTGTACATATTCAGCGTGGGGCGCTGCTGCACGACATCGGCAAAATGGGTATCCCGGACAGCATCCTGTTAAAACCGGATGGGTTGACCGAGCAGGAATGGAACATTATGCGCCAGCACCCTGAACTGGCCTACCGGCTGCTTTCCAATATTGCTTACCTTGCACCTGCGTTGGAAATTCCATATTGCCATCACGAGCGCTGGGATGGTACAGGCTACCCGCGCGGGTTGTGCGGGCTTGAAATCCCGCTTTCGGCTCGAATTTTTTCGGTGGTGGATGTTTGGGATGCGCTCTCCTTCAACCGGCCTTACCGGCAGGCCTGGCCGAAGGGGGATGTTTCGCAGTATATCAAAGAAAATGCGGGCAGGCAGTTTGATCCGCAGGTAGTGGCGGCCTTTAATCGCCTGGTGGAAATGGGCGAGCTGGTTGTTTGACGGATCAGTCAGCGCCTGACTGGCTGAAATATTGTTCTACTGGAAAATAAATGTTGCCAATAGTTTATTTTTTCGCCATTGTTCTGATTGGGAGCACCTTTTTCGCCCTGGCATTGCATGCTGCCAGGCATGCCTCGGTTCCAGGCGCAAGGGCGCTGGTGCTGATTATGCTGGCGGCCAGCAACTATGCGATTGCTTTTATACTCCAGCTTAGCAGCCGGGAATTTGCGAGCGCAATCTTCTGGTACAACATCTCCTTGCCGTGGGCTAATCTGCTGGCACCGGCCTGGTTGATGTTTGTATTGGCCTGGTCGGGCATGGGCTGGCAACCCAGTAAGAGACAGGTGCTGTGGCTGGGATTCATCCCGGCCCTGGTCTGCCTGGCTGGTTGGAGCAATACACTGCACCAACAGTATGGCACTAACTTTCATTTCGTTTACCAGTACCCCTGGGGGCTGCTGGAATGGACTTTTGGCTTTTGGTATTGGGTTGGCTTTAGCTATGCTTATGCATTGATAGGCATATCGTTCCTGATCTTGATTCGGGCGGCCCGCCGGGGGTCGCGTTTTTATTTGAACCTGACCCTGCTGCTGTTGGCGGGGGCGATTGTGCCCAGCTTGTTGAATGTTTTGTATAACGCCGGTTTTATGCCGGGGCCCAAATTGGACCTGGCACCTTTTTCGTTTTTGATCACGGGGCTGGTCTGGAGCCTGGTATTCTTTCGCTACCGGTTGCTAAATTTGCTGCCGCTGGCCAGAGAACTGGTTTTTAAAAACATGCCGGTTGGCATGCTGGTGCTGGATGCGCTGGGAAGGGTGGTGGATTGCAACCCGGCGGCCAGAGAAATGCTTGGATTGACGGGCAGGGCGGTGCTGGGTAGTGAACTGCCAGCCAGCCTGCCTGAATTCTTCAGCAGCGTCAGGCTGAGGACGGTGCGCGAGGAAAATAGCGAGACTATTTGGATAAAGGAGGGTGCTGCACAGCGCTGCCTGGAGATCCATCAGACACCCTTCCTGGATCAAGATAAAAAACTGACCGGCTGCCTGCTGCTGATGAATGACATTACCAGCCGTAAAATGGCGGAAGAATCACTGCGCGAATCAGAGAGCAAGCTGCGCTCGCTGTTTGCAGCCATGGATGATGTCATCATCATTTATGATGTGGACGGCGGCTACCGTGAGATTGCGCCGACCAACCCGGCTCTTTTCTATAAACCATCGGATGAGCTGCTGGGGAAAAAAATCAGTCAAGTTTTTTCACCTGAATTAACCAGTCTCTTCATGAAGGGCCTTGAGCAAGCCCTGGCACAGGGCAGGGAGAGTGGGTTGGAGTACTGTCTGGAGATCAACCAGAAGGAAGTCTGGTTTAGTGCCAACCTGACGGCGCTGACGGACAGCACGGTGCTGTGGGTGGCGCGCGACATTACCGCACGCAAGCAGATTGAGTGGGAGATCCTGGAAGGTGAGGCGCGGTTACGGCAAGCCCAGTCTATTGCGCACCTGGGCAGTTGGGAGGTCAACCTGGCAACAAATGAAGTGACGGCTTCTGCAGAGGCTTTACGGATTTACGGACTTGAAGCCGCATCCGGGGAGCCTGTCAGCCTGGCACAGATTTTGGCCCTGACCCTGCCAGAAGAACGCGAACACCTGAGCCAGGCTGTGAACGACTTAATGCAGGGCTTGAGAACCTTTGATGAAGAGTATTGTGTTTTGAGGCAGGGCGAAAATATTCCCAGGGTTGTACATGTGATTGCCACCCTCGAGGAACCATTCATGGAAGAGCCCGGCAGGATATTTGGAGTCATCCAGGATATCACAGAACGGAAAATGGCTGAAAAGGAACAAATCAAGACTGAAAAACGCTATCAATCGCTAGTTCAATCCGCTAAGGATGCGATCATAACCGCTGATGCGCAGGGCATTGTGGTTTCATGGAACCAGGGCGCCGAATTAATTTTTCAATACAGCGAAGATGAAATGCTTGGCAAACCACTGACCACGGTGATGCCCGAAAATTACCGGGAGGCGCACTCAGCCGGGATGGAATACATGGCCCATGGAGGCACTTCCCGGTTCCTGGGTCAGACCTTGCAGATGGATGGCAGGCGTAAGAATGGCGAGGAATTTCCGGTCGAACTGGTGCTTTCCAGTTGGAATGAAGAAGAGCAGACCTATTTTACCGGCATCATTCGCGATATTACGGATCGCCAGGAGTTGGAAGATACCTTGCAATATCAGAGTACACACGATGTTCTGACCGGGTTGTTTAACCGCCAATATTATGAAACCGAAGTGGAACGCCTGCAGCA
>CAZLJB010000119.1:0-8105 GCA_964559195.1 uncultured Anaerolinea sp.
GAGATAGCTTCAGGTGACTGGAGTTCAGACGTGTGCTCTTCCGATCTGTTCCGAAGTGTATTTTCATCTCCACAAGTTTCTTCGAAACCGAGAAACCATATATCGGCATCCAAACGCCCATAACCAATAAAATTAAGCAGGTGCTCCAATTCTTTTGTGTTCAAGGGTTTGTTCAAAATTTCTCCTTACACTTTTGACAGTGTACCAACAATTACTTACCCGTTTCCATATATAGTACTGGCTCGTACCAAATCTGGCAAAAGCGTGCCAGGGTGCAGCTGACTGTTCGCCGTTAAGAGAAGTGGTATTTATCTGTGAGTTTTTTGATGGTATTGATTCCTCGCAGGGTTGATTGCCTGCCAAGGACTTTTTCAAGAACGGCGTTTGAAAAAGTAGATTCACTTTGTTTTTTCTTACATAACCAGTATATCTCACGTTCATGGATATTGAAGTCATCAATATCGGTTTTTAAGGACATCAGTTTTGTTATGGCCTGGGAATCAGGTGAAAAGCTCAAAAAAGCCACATTAAGGGCTGTTGCTGCATTCAAGATCGGGGCTGGAAAGGGCTGATAACCCGCAATGGAAGCCACTTCCTGGCTTGTACGGATGAAAACCGCCACATCGTATCCCAGGGCTTCCCGGAGTGCGGTCTGGATTGTTTTTTCAAGTTCAGCGGTTTCCGTCAAGACAGTATCGAAGATCATGTTCCCGCTGGCAATAAAAGACTCAACATTTGAAAAACCGAGCTGTTCGAAAACCTGTTTGAGCGTTTCCATTTTGACAATGTGACCGCCGATGTTTATAGCTCGTAAAAAAGCAACATAACCTGACATGTCGATCCTCTTTGGGTGGTTTGGAATATTGGGAACCATCATTCGATGTTGGCTGGTTGTATGCTTGTTGTAGATTTACGGGAGAGCAGGAAAAGCGCCAGCGTGCTGGTAAGCCCAATTGCCAGACCACCCCACCAGATGGCTTGAGGGGCGATCGCATCGTGCAGTGTGCCACCCACAATGGGCGCCACCGAACGCGAAAGCCCCCAGGTAAGCCAATAAATGCTCATATACCTTCCGCGCAATTCTTCAGGGGCAAGATCGGCCACATATTTGGTTCCAGTGGGTACCAGGATTAGTTCGCCCATAGACATGATCGCCATGCTCAGCCAGAATCCCCAAAAACCGGTCATGATTGCAACACTGCCAACCCCCAGGGCATACACCAACATTCCCAGGGTTATGGCGGTTTTTGCAGGCAGTCGGCGGGTGAACATGGTCACTGGGTATTGCACGAAAACGCACATTAACGCATTTGTAATTGGCAGCCAGCTGTACAGGTATTCTGGAATACCGTAATACTTGTTCATGTAGACAGCCAACAAAACCCACATCATCAAGGGCGCGATCATACCGAACGTAATGACGGACACAAACCCCACAAAATTTCGATCTCCAAGCACGCGTCCGTATCCACCCAAAACCTCATGTTTTGGAGCGCTTGAAGTGTCGGTTTTTTTCTGCAAAGTCTCATGGACTCTGGTCAGCAGCAGCAGGCTGTAGGAAATCATGCCAGCCGCCGCCAGGTAAAAAGCCAGGCTGTACGACTTTGTTACAATCAAACCCCCGATGGCCGGACCAATAGCAATGCCTGCGTTATTGATCATGCGTAGAATGGCGAAGGCCCCGGTGCGCTTTTCGGTTGGGATGATATCCGCCATCATGGCATCTGACCCGATCGAATAAAATGGCATGGCCACGCCCATGATGGTCATTGGGATGACAAAACCAAGATATGTATGTGCACTGCTCATCAGGATGTATCCCAGTCCGTTTGCGGCTTGAGCTGCGATCATGATGATTTTCCGACCGAAACGGTCTGCGATGGTTCCGCCAACGAATGAAGCTGCCAGGCCGGTGGCTGAACTGATCGTAATCAGCGTTGCGACTGATGAGATTGGCAGGGTCAAAGTTTTGCTGATGTAAATTAACTGGAAGGGCCAGATCAGGCTGGAACCAGCCGAGCTTAGTAAAACGCCACCTGCCACCAGCCAGAATTGGCGAGGATAATTATTAAATATATCCTGAAGCTTGCTAATAAATTTCCAATTTGTCATGATCAATCAACCAGTAAATCTCTTTGTGATTGCCGTGAAATCAGGTATAGACCAAGCGCGCTGCATATTCCAATCACCAGTCCGCCTACCCAGATGGCGTGTGGAGATATCTTGTCGTTCAGCCAACCGCCAATCAGTGGCGCGCCGCTGCGCGAGATGCCCCATGCCAGCCAATAAACACTCATATACCTCCCACGAAGATTTGCCGGAGATATATTTGCCACATAAGTGCTGGCGGTGGGCACAAGGGTTAATTCGCCAAAAGTCATGATGACCATCGACAGCCAAAAACCCCAAAAATTACTCATCAAAGCGACGCTGCCCACACCCAGAGCGTAAATTAACATCCCGGCGGCAGCCACTGGAAGAGGGCGATAGCGGCGTGTGATCTGAGTGACGAAGTATTGCACAAAGACGCACATGATGGCGTTGGTAGTGGGAATCCAGCCAAATTGGCTTTCAGGCATTCCGAAGTTGGACTTTGTGTAAACTGCCAACAAAACCCAAAGCATGCCCGGTGCTATTAATCCGCCTCCAAGCATTAAAACAAATACAACATAACCGCGGTCTTTGAAAACCTTGGCATAGCCGCCATCCGGTTTTTTGTGAGAAAGCTTATCGGTGGGCTTTTCCAGGGTTTCATGCGCCAGGAATAATAATAGCAGGCTATAGATCAGCATGCCAGCTGCAGCGCCCAGGAAGGCATAGTTATATGAAATGGCGGCCATAAAGCCACCGACTGCCGGGCCAAGGGCAAATCCCGCGTTGTTCATGATCCGGTTAATGGCGTATGCGTCGTTTCGCTGTTCGCTTGGTATCAGATCTGCCAGCATGGCATCTGCACCCACCTGGTAAAGGGGGTTTGCCAGACCTGCCAGAAACATCAGCAGGGCAAAGGCTGCGTAGCTGTTGGCTTGCATCATAAAAAGGTAAATCAGCCCGTTGGCCGCCAGGCTGATAACCATTACAATTTTTCGTCCAATTTTATCCGCCAGGGTTCCTGCGATGAAGGAAGCAAATAAGCCTGTGCCAAAGTTAATTGTGATCAGGGTTACGACTGTACTGAGCGGCAGCCCGAGTTTTTCGCTGGCATAGATCATTAAGAAAGGCATAATCATCCCGGCGCCAGCCGAACTGATAAAAATGCCGGATAACATCAGCCAAAATTGGGATGGATATTTACGATAGAGGGTGAGAAGGCGGGAAAACATTTTCCAGTTTTACCTGCAAGCAACATAAGGGCGGGTTCGAGACCCGCCCTTATGCTCGTAGTTAATTATTTTGAGTTGATGAATTAGCGCCGGTGGTCATTTCCACTACCGCCGCGACCGCCACGATCACCACCTGGGCGACCACCGCGATCGCCGCCTGGACGACCACCACGGTCACCACCAGGGCGGGGGCCGCTCTTTTTAGAGTCGCGTTCCTGGGCTTCCTGCAAGGTCCAACCTTCGAGTACGGCCTGCCGTGAAAGGCGGATTTTACCAGCCGGGTCAATACCAGTCACCATGACAGTGATCTCGTCTCCCATGTTGACAATATCCTCAACTTTGTTGACACGCTCGCTGTCCAGTTGGGAAATATGCACCAGGCCATCCATGCCGGGCACGATTTCCACAAATGCGCCGAAGTCCGCAATGCGGACAACCTTGCCAGTATAAATTCGACCAAGTTCGGCAGTCTCACCGAGTGCTTCGACCCGCTGGCGGGCAATTTCAGCACCCACGCCGTCGACAGAAGCAATGTAAACTGTTCCGTCTTCCTGCACATCGATTTTGACCTTGGTCTCTTCCTGCAGGGCGCGGATGTTTTTACCACCTGGCCCAATTAAAGCTCCAATTTTATCGACGGGAATCTTGACGGTGATGATACGCGGGGCATGCGGTTTAAGGCTGGAGCGAGGTTCTGCAATGGCTTCCATCATTTTGCCCAGGATGAAAAGGCGTGCCTCGAGAGCTTGTCCGAGGGCTTCCTTCATCATCTCTGTGCTCAACCCGCTGATTTTGATATCCATCTGCAGCGCGGTGATTCCGGCTTTAGTGCCGGCAACTTTGAAATCCATGTCGCCAAGGTGATCTTCCGTGCCCTGGATGTCGGTCAGAATTTTGTATCGCCCGCTGTCATCCGTGATCAGGCCCATGGCGACGCCAGCCACAGGAGCTTTAATCGGGACGCCGGCATCCATCAGGGCCAGGGTTGAGCCACAAACCGAAGCCATGGAGGAAGAACCATTGGAAGCCAGGACTTCAGAAACCAGCCGTAGCGTGTACGGGAAGGATTCTTCATTGGGGATGACAGGTTCGAGCGCACGTTCGGCCAGGGCACCATGTCCAATTTCGCGGCGTGATTGCCCGCGCAGGGGTTTTACTTCGCCGGTGGAATAGGGCGGGAAATTGTAATGGTGCATGTAACGTTTTGAATCGACCGGGCTTAAATTGTCCAGTTCCTGGGCTTCCCCAAGGGTTCCAAGGGTAGCCATTGTCAGTACCTGGGTTTCACCGCGGGTAAATAAACCTGAGCCGTGTGCGCGTGGCGAAATTTCAACTTCACACCAAATCGGGCGAATTTCAGTTGGGGTGCGGCCATCCGGGCGTTTTCCCATGCTCAGGATGCGTTCACGCACCACTGTGCCTTCGGCTTCTGCAAAAGCGGTTTTTACATCCTTTGTAGATGGGTAGTCTGTTGGGTTGGCGCCTTCCGGAACAGTGGCCATTTCCGCAACTATTTCGGTTTGCAGAGTTTCCATTCCGCCGTAGAATTCGGCCTTGGAGAGCGGTTTATCCAGCAATTCGTTCATCGGGCTGCTAACACGCGCCAGGACTTTTTTGTTGATTTCATCCGTCGCATTGGAGAAACTGGCTTCCCGTTTGGGCTTGCCAATTTCTGCCTGCATTTTGAGCTGCAGATCGATCAACGGTTGAATGGATTTGTGTCCCAGATCCAGGGCTGCCACCATGACATCTTCCGGGATTTCATCTGCGCCGCATTCAACCATCAGAATGGCGTCTCGAGTTCCGGCCAGGCGTAAATCGAGATCCGATTTATCAATTTCGTCAAAGGTTGGGTTGACGATAAATTCACCGTTAACGCGGCCGATTCGCACTGCGCCAACCGGCCCGCCCCATGGTATGTCTGAAATCATCACTGCTGCAGAAGCGGCGTTGATGGCTAAAACATCCAGGGGATTGATTCCATCGGCAGAGAGCGAAAACATCATAACCTGGACTTCGTTGCGCATGCCGTGGGCAAACAATGGGCGCAGTGGGCGGTCAGTCAGGCGGGCGGTCAAAATGGAGTCGGTGGACGGGCGTCCTTCTCGACGGAAGAAGGAGCCTGGGATTTTTCCACCTGCATAAAGTCTTTCTTCGTATTCCACGGAAAGCGGAAAGAAATCGTTCCCATCGCGTACGCCACCCATGGTAGCGGCGGCGAAAACGATCGAATCTTCAAGCGCAATTGTAACGGCTCCACCGGCCTGGTGCGCCAGTTTTCCGGTCTCAAAAGTTATTGTGCGTGTACCAACGGTTGCTGAGTAGCGTTTTGTTTCTGGTTTCATAAATTGTCTCCTGATCGGCGCGCGAAAAATTCGCATCGCAATATATTTCCCACCGGTTCAGGGACTGAAGGATGGCGGCAACTTTTTTCTGGTGGTTGCAAGCATCTTTCAATTCCTGATGGCAGGTGCTGAATGATTTCAAAACGGGGCGCCATCCGGTTGAAGATGGAACTCCGATATTTGGTTAAGGTAGGGGCGACCCAGTGTTGGGGCCGCCCCTTTAGTACATTTCCAGGTTACTTGTGGCGCAAATTTAAGCGTTCTGTAATTGCCAGGTAGCGTGCGTATTCGGTCTTGCGCAGGTATGCGAGCGTACGGCGGCGCTGTCCAACCAGCATTAGCAGACCACGGCGGCATGATTCATCGTGCTTGTTCGCGCGTAGGTGCTCAGTGAGCTGTTTGATGCGCTCGGTCATAATCGCGATCTGAACATCGGGGGAACCGGTGTCCGTCTCGTGTCGGTGAAAATCTGTAATCACCTGGGTTTTCTTTTCTTTTTGTAAAGGCATGACGAAGCTTCTCCTTTCGTTCTGGATAGTGCGGTCTCCATATTCGCAGCCTAAACCGCGGATAGGACCAGTCACAGGGAATTTATTATACCAGAAAATCAGACCCTGGTAGATTTCTGGCGTACCATCTCTAAAATTACCGGGCGCAAGTCTTGCGGCAGTTGAGGGATAATGCGCTTGATGGTGACAGATATTTGAGGCGAATTTGATCCGCTGATGATTTGTCTTAGGAAGTAGGTAGTTTCGACCGGCGAGGCTCTGAAAAGTGCATTAATCAAATCTGCCAGATCGTTTTGCATGATCGATGGCATGTTCTTAATGACCGGACTAAGGATATTGTAGACGGGAGGTAGATTTTGATAGGTTGGGTCTTCCGTCAGTGGAATGATAGCGTGAATAGCGCTTGCCCACATTTTAGCGTTTGCCGGGTCCAACCATGTCCGCATCAATTGCAGAAATTTGGCGGGTGTTTCTTTTCGGATCCGGCTCAGGCTGGCTCTTAGTAAGGCCAGGCGCAGCTGATCGTCGCGGGTACGGCTGACCCAGGCGGAGATGCGTTCAATCAAGAGTGGGGTTTCCGGATGAATTCGTCCAAGAATACCGGCTGCCAGCAAGCGGCTCTCAAAAAAACCATCCTTCCAAAGGTTGTCAGTCAATGACATGGCTTGTTCTGGAAAGGTGGCTGCCAACGGGCCAAGTTCCATTTCAATCTGACGCAGGACCGCCTGTGGGAACCTGTAGGCGGGCAGTACGGATATTTGCGCCGCAACAATTCCCACCCGAACGGTCCGATCGGCGTATAAATCCAGAATTTGGTGCAACTCTTTGATAAATATCGCCGGCTGGTCGAACTTTTCGACCAGCACGGCGGATTGGGTTTTGAGACGGGCGATATCAATTGCGGGCATGGATCAATAACTGGTTTCGGGTGTGGATAAATGTGCCATTAGGCAACAATAGGTTCAGAATTAATAGGATTTCCCAAATATTACCTTGCGCCTGGCGGGTTTTCCGCACACGATGCAGCTGCCAGTACCTTCGGGTTGATCAACAGGCATACAGCGGGTGGAAGCCTTGGTGGCATCTTTTACCCTGGTTTCACAAGCCTTCTCTTCACACCACCAGGAAAGGGCCCAACCATTTTGAACGACACGGGCCAATTCTTCCATATCCTTGGGGTCGTGAATGTGGCTGTCACGGAAGCCGGTTGCCTTCGTAAGCATGGCAGTCTGAATTTCGGTCAGCAAATCCGCAACCGTGGCAGCGATGTTGGCCTGGGGCACGAAAGATTTGCCTTCTTTGCCAGGGCGATCCCGGCGCGCCAGGGCAACAGAATTCTTCTCAACATCCTTGGGGCCGATTTCCATGCGAAGTGGAACGCCTCGCATTTCCCAATCGTTGTATTTAAAACCGGGTGTAACTTCTTCGCGATCATCCATCTTTAGGCGGATGCCTGCGGATTTTAGTTCGGCAAAGATGCGGTTGGCGGTTTCCATGACGACACTTTTTTCTGCATCGTTACGATAAATTGGTACGATCACCACCTGGATGGGCGCCAGTCGAGGAGGTAAGATGAGACCCTTGTCATCTCCGTGGGTCATAATAATGGCCCCAACCATGCGGGTGGATAGACCCCAGGAGGTTGTCCAGGCATGCTGTAGTTCATTATTCTTGTCAGTGAATTGAATGTCAAAAGCCTTGGCAAAATTTTGTCCGAGAAAGTGAGATGTTCCGGATTGCAAGGCTTTTGTATCGCCCATCATGGCTTCAATGGTGGTCGACATAACTGCTCCTGCAAATTTCTCAGTTTCAGATTTGATGCCTTTGATGACAGGAATGGCAGCCTCGTTGATAGCAAAATCGGCGTAAACATCCAGCATTCGCATGGTTTCTTCGCGGGCTTCCTGCTCGGTTGCATGGGCGGTGTG
>CAZLJB010000120.1:0-8073 GCA_964559195.1 uncultured Anaerolinea sp.
GATCCAGACCGGCATCTTTAACACCGTTCTTGAAACCAACCACAAAATCATCAATAACCGGGATGGGCTGAGCAGCCACTATACCGAGCGTGCTTTCAGGGTTCATCCCTTTAAGGTTGGTTTTGGTCATAAGAGCGGCATAATAACCGGCCAGGTAAGAACCTTCATTCTGTTTGTATTCAACCGAATAGACGTTCTTGCAATTGCACTTTGTGTAATCAACAGTGGTGTCGTAAATAAAGAATTTTTTATCCGGATACTTGGGAGCAATGACAGACAGGAAATCGGTCATCTGCCAGGAACCAACAATCAAGATATCATAATCTTCATTGGCGGCTGCATCCACAAGGGCAGGCTGCCATTTGGCAGGATCATTACCCGCTTCGATGATCTTGACTTGCATGCCAAATTCTTTTTCGGCGCGGCGGATACCACGAACAGCAGAGTCGATAAAGGACTTGTCGCCCTGGGTACCATTCACGACATAGACAACCTTAATGACCTTTTTGGCGGGTTCCTGGGCAGCCGGGGCTGGGGCGGCCGCGGGTGCGCAGGCTGAAAGGACAAAGCTGGCAATTAGGAAAAGGGCCAGGGCGAGCGACATCGTACGCTTCATATTCAATTCTCCTGTATTTATAAAATAATTTGATTTTATTGAATCCACATTGCTTCTTAAGCCCGTACCAAGAAACACCACCTCCTTTTTATCATTTTTTAGCCACCTAATACTGCAGTCAGACGTTCAAAGATTCCATTCGAATCGACGCCTTCCAAAATACGAACATTGGCGGAAGGATCCTGAGCAGAATGCCAGCGAACAGCCGTCAGGCCTCTTCCAATCCCATGCGCAATATCCACATCAACAAATCCGGGATGAACATGAGTCACCAAATTTTCATCCAACGCCACAGCGGCTGCCAGCAAGTCTGGAAGTACGTAACCAGGCATGCCAAACTGATCCTTCATCATGATTGACAAACTGCGGGTGATGGTGGCAAATAGCTGCGCAATCGGTGTTGAAAGCGAGGCAAGCTGGTTGTATCTATCCCAGGGCAGGGGATTTTCAAGGCTCGTTTCCCATGGCAGTAAGGCAATATCCGGGAAACCGGCTGAAAAAATAATTCGGGCGGACTCGGGATCTGCAAAGGTATTAAATTCAGCAGCCGCAGAAGTATTGCCCCTGGCGTGTACAGCTCCCCCCATGATTACAAGGTGCGGGACTCGTTTTGCAAAACCAGGGTCGAGGCGGACTGCCAATCCAAGGTTTGTGAGCGGACCAATTGCCAGCAGGGTGAAATCCGGCAGGTTTTGGTATTCCTTTGCCAGGCGAACCAGGGCTACTGCAGCCGGTTCAGACTCAGCCTGGCGTGCCGGCATTGAAAATGTCGCAGCCGCACCCCCTAACCCATCTTCACCCATGATATCTTCTGAACGCATCGGCTGTCCCCAAAACGGCAGGGCTGCACCTGCGTAAATGGGAACATTCAGCTGCCCGGCTGCCAGGAGCAAGCCCACATTGCGAGTCACCTTTTCAACCGATACATTCCCAGAAACCGTGGTGATTGCCTTCACTTCCACCAACGGATCATGTAACAATAAAAGCAATGCTACTGCATCATCCACCCCTGCGTCTGTGTCAACAATTATGGGTTTACGGAAAGACATTGCAGAACCTCTTTTGGGGAACATGTAAATCGATTTATTCTGCCAGGTGGCGGGTTATCCATTCCATGGAAAACAAACTGCAGCAAGTAAAAGATTGAGAGTCTGGTTTAAATCTTCCAGATCAGCAACCTCGGCAGGAGAATGAGAATATCGAAGGGGAAAAGAGAGTGCTGCAACCGGGTAGCCTGCCTGCGCAAAAGGTAGCGGCGCAACCGCAGTACTGATACCGGTTGCAATTTCACGCTGCAGGGGAATATGCTCTGCCTGTGCCAGATGTTCAAGATGCCGGCGTAGACCCTGGTGGGAAATGAAGCCCTGACCACGGCCACGAATGTGATCCATTATTTTGATGGCCGGGCCCTGTCCCAGGGCCACATCGCTATAGGTGCCTCCCAAATCGGGAGTGTCATAAGTCAAAGTGGCATCCAAGCCGAGGATCCAATCCGGCTTGATATCAAAGGCCACCGGTTGAGCACCAAGCAACAAGTTTTCTTCCTGAACAACAAAAGCCAGATACAGATCGCAATTTGACCCAGTACCGGAAATCGCCTCAGCTAAATGAATAAGCAAAGCACAGCCAGCACGGTCATCGAGTGCTTTGGCCGATAAACGTCCCTGCATTTCCTGGAAAACCGGCTTGCAAGTCACCGGACTGCCAATCTCGATTCCAAGCGCCTGAGCTTTGGCAAGAGAGCGAGCTCCAATGTCCACAAAGAGCTTGCCAAGATCGGGGGATGCGCCACCAGGTGCAAGGTGCGGTGGAGTCATCCCCGCCACGCCTGCAACCAGGCCTGTTTCTGTCCAGACCTGTACGTACTGTCCTGCCAGGGTGTTCCAAGCCGCTCCGCCTACTCTTTCCAATTGCAGGAAACCATCCGGCAGGATCTTGCGCACAAGATAGCCCGTCTCATCCATGTGCGCAATCATCAGGACCCGCGGGCCGAGACCGGGCAAATGGGCAAGCAGGTTGCCGATCTTATCCAGGCGAGTTTGAACGCCAATCCGTTTGAAACACCGGCAAATTTCATCTGCGACGGGTGTTTCAAACCCGGAAACCCCCTGGGCCGCACATAAATTTTCAAGATCGGATAAAAAAGCGTCTATTCTCATGGTTTGTACCAAATTACCAATTTATTTCAGAACGGCTTTTACCAATAATATCTATATCAATGTCTTGATTTGGGCTGGTAGCCCATTCTAAACCCGAATGTCTTAATGCGAAAGATGTTTTCGCAAGATCCAAGTTTCATTTTGGAGACCAATTGGGCTTGAGCCTGCGCAAAACAGGGATGGTTTCGTATTGATCGGACCGAATCTGATCCCAATCGATACCACCCGGTTGGTGCCCGGTATTTTTGACTTCAATGGTCTCCTGCGGGGTGATGATCCAGTCCAAAAATGTGTCATGCGGCTGGACAGGCAGCCGGTCGTTTGCAACCAGCATCAGAGAGTGTACAGTGGTTGCAAGCGGTGTTTGAGATGAGAGCAAACCAAATTGGCGCAGCATGGCAAATTCCAGGTCTGCAAAGCCGGCACCTTTACCAGTACGTCCGCCGGCACGAGTAACCGCCACGCAGCCCGTCACAGCCAGGTCAATCGATTGCATTTCCTCAAAGTCAACCCTTTTTCCAATTTCAACCGCAGTTTGCCATTGAGAGGCATCTACCAGGGAAACGCCGCGTCCCAGTAAATCCTGAGCCGTCAACTCGATAAAGCACTTCTCTTCCGCCAGGCGAGGAACGGCCATATAAAGTATCTTTCCATCCTGCAGAGCACGCAGACGTACATGCGCCTGTGGCGCGTCCGGATTACTTTTGATAACTCTGGCCTGTTTCCAAATGGGCAACGCTGCCAAACGAGCTGCTGCCAGATCGGCACCAACAAAATTCGGTATCCATCCAAAAGGATCGCCAATTGCAACCCCGCTTTCCTGCAATGCTGTCCAGACTTGCTTCCGCAGTTCGTCTTTACCGGCATGTCTCCCAGCCCATTGCGACTCACCCAAATTGGCCATACTATATCTCCAAATAACTTAATGGTTGATCAAAAAAATAACCGAATCGGACGGGGGCAAGGGTGACGGTCACGCTTGAATGGCATAAGGGGTCGGTTGGTTCCAGGCTGGCATGGGTTTGCTCCCGTGATTGTTGTTTCTATTTTTATTGTACGTTGTTTTTAGATGTTTTTATAGTCAGTAGATTAACTGACAGATAGGTGGGGTAAGGGCTTCTGAGTGGTTCTTAACCAGGGGGGAATGGCATGGGCGCAGGGCCTGCTGCGCCCCAGGCCTCTTTTTCCGGGATATAACTCATGGCTCGTTCAGCCAGGGCGGTAATCGTCAGGCTGGGGTTGACCCCGACATTGGCTGGGATGGCAGATGCATCCAGAATAAAGAGACCCGGATAACCAAAAACTTCGTGCTGTGCATCAATGACACCCTGTTTTATATCCGCGCCAATTGGGCAGCCGCCCAAAATATGGGCTGTAACGGACATATTCAACAGGCTTTCAAGCAGGGCATTGTGGGGTGTACCGTTTGAAAGCCGGGCATAGGTTCTGGCAGCCTGGTTGGCTTCAGGAATGAAGGTCGGGGCAGATTTTCCAGAAGGCGTATGCGATTGAAGACCCTTGCTGAAACCAGTAAATAACCCGCGCCCCCATTGGAATACCATTTGATTATCCAGGTTTTGCATGGTTGAGATTAAGGTAATGCGTTTATGCCAATCCTTGAAGACGCGCAAGGAGGCTGTCGCTTGAACTGGATGGATCAAAAAATGGAGCAGTGTTTTTAGGGCACGTGGAAAAGGCCTCGAACCATCGACGAGTGGGCCAGAATACAGTTTCATAAACCAGTAACTGGCCGGAAGACGGTTTTGGGTGATGTGGGTATGCTGGTTGGCATGAAAATCAGATGAAATAGCCGGGCCGTGACTCATATCCAGACTCACATCCTGGGAGAGCACCCCGGTGATGGCTTCGGAATTGGTTCGCACACACTTTCCAAGCATGGGCGAAAGCCGATCCAGGCTGCCACACTCATGAGAACGGAATAATATTTCCAGGGTGCCAAGCACTCCGGCAGCCAACACCAGGCGTGAGCTGGTAAGAACCGGTAATTTTTTCCGGGTCAGGGCATCTGTCATTTCAACTGAATAACCACCCGCAACCGGTCTAATAATGGTTACTTTACGTTCCGGCAGGATTTTTGCGCCCAGATTCTCGGCCAGATACAGGTAATTTTTATCAAGGGTGTTTTTTGCACCGGCCGCGCAGCCCGCCAGGCAGGCACCACACTCAATGCAGCCATTCCGCACCGGGCCTCTGCCATTGAAGAAAGGATCCGGGCTATTATCCGCACCAAAATAAATACCAAGCGGAACAGGGCCAAAGGTTTGCCCGACCCCCATGGCTTCCGCTGTCTTTTTTAGAAAATCATCCTGTACGCCATTGGTGGGACAGATCACACGCCCAAGCATACGCACCGCAGTTTGATAATGGGGGCGCAACTCAGATTCCCAGTCGTGTCCGGTTGAGGCCCACACCGGATCGTGATAAAAAGCCTGTTTCGGTTCGAGCAAAACAGCGGCATAGACCAGGCTGCCGCCTCCCACGCCAACTCCACCCACAATATTTACATGTTGGAAAAAACGCTGGGTAAAAAATCCTTTGATTCCGAGCGAGGGCATCCAAAACAAATGTTGTGGCGATTGGTTAGCCTTTTGAATATCCGCCCGACTGACTCGCCGGCCCATTTCGATGACCGCCACGCGGTAACCCTTTTCGCTTAAGCGCAGGGCCGAAACACTACCCCCAAAACCAGAACCGACCACAATGACATCGTAATCCATTCAGGACCTCCAGGCAGGTTCAGTTTTTTTGAGAATAAATGGAAACGCCAGGCTACGCAGGCCTCGCAGGTTGGCAATGGTCATTCCAAGCAGGCTGGTTTGATCCAGGCGTCGAATTTCATCCACGACAAACATCCAGGGGAAAGGGCTGCCGTCCTGGTAGTGTAACGCCAGACCCATTTTTTGATCGATAAACGAACGAGTCTGTACCATTTTCATCGAAAAACGGGTACTGAATGACCCGGAACGCAGAACTATATTGATGGCAGTGCCATCCAGGGAGAATTCTTTGCCCCACCAACCACCCAGACCACTCAGTGCCAGGGCTGGAGCGGCAGAGGCTCTCAACCAGGCGGGTCCGACAAAAGCAGCCTGATAACTCCCCGCAAGGCTGGCAGACGCGGGGATAGCAAGCCCGGAAAACAGGCTGCGAAACTGGCTGAAAGGCAGGTTGTTCAATTCGTCAAGCTGCATGGCCATAAAAAAAACCTCCAACTTTTCTAAACAGGGGTGTTGATCTGTGTCTCCTAATTATACATGTGAGTGTTTGACCGACAGACCCGCTTATGGCAAGTCTCACAAGATTGGAATCTCAGCGTTTTTCTGTTCGGGTTTTCAAAAAAGGTTATTGACTTTTTAATAATCAACCCTATAATTAAAAAAACTTATTGGTACAAGCTAATAACCTTACAAGTGGACATTTCAAATCTCATCGCACCAACCTCGATCCATCGGAGCCTGAATGCCCAATAAGCCATTGAACCGTAACAGCTTCGAGCCTTTATATTACCAATTGACTGAAAAGATCAGGGTCATGATCAACCAGCAGTTCAAACCCGGTGACCTGCTGCCATCAGAAACCGACCTGATCACCCGCTATAACGTCAGTCGCAACACTGTCCGACAGGCCATCGAAGTTCTGGAACAACAGGGTTTTGTGATCTCACGAAGAGGCAAGGGCACCTATGTGGCATCCAAAGGCAGCCGTTATGAGCTGGCCAAGCTGGTCAGTTTTAGCGAAGATATGCGGCAACGAGGGCTGAAGCCCGATACCCGCCTGCTGGGGTTGGCCCAAAGACTGGCTCCTGATTATATTGCGGCTGAACTCAGGCTGCAGCCCGACGAGCAGGTTCACGAAATCCGCCGGCTGAGACTGGCTGATGGTGAACCAATGGCAATCAGTACGGCCTATATCCCATGCTCTCTGTTACCGGGTTTATCGGGAGAGGCGATAGCGGCTGGTTCGCTTTTTGAGCTGCTTTCATCGCAGCTAGCGCAACGCATCAGCTACGCCAACCGCTCCCTCAGCCCGGCGCTGGCCTCCCCTGAGCAGGCCGAACTACTCAAAGTTGAAGTGGGAAGCGCCCTGATGCTGGTAACCGGCCCAGCTTTTTTGGAAAACGACCAACCAGTGGAGTTTGTCATCACTTATTACCGCGGGGACCGCTATGATTTTATGTTCCATGCGGTGCGAAATCCTTGAATACAATCTGGAGGTTACATGAAGATTACTTTAAAGCAAGTCCCATTGCCTGATTTCCAATTTGCAGAAGACATCCCCACTATCCCGGCAGAAGAGTATGAACGCCGGCTCTCCGCCCTGAGCCAGGCAGCCGGAGCCGATTGGGTACTGGTCTTTGCTGACCGCGAACATTACGCCAACCTGACCTGGTTGATCAAGTTCGACCCACGCTTTGAGGAAGCCATGCTGGTTTTGGGGCCGAAGGGTCAGCGCACATTGCTGGTTGGGAATGAAGGCTTGGGTTACCTGCCGATTGTACCCGTGCCAGTGGATGTTGAACTTTGCCAGACCTTTAGCCTGAATTCCCAACCTCGCAGCATTGCTCCACGGTTGAAGGATATCCTGGCAAAGATTGGGCTGAGCGCCGGGCAGTCAGCCAGCCTGGTGGGTTGGAAATACCTGGAAACTTACGAAACCGACGAACCAGGTGCCCCGGCCTTTATCCCGGCCTTTATTGTTGATGTTGTGCGCAGCCTGCTGGGGAAAAATGGGAAATTGGTTGATGGAACCGCCTTACTAATGCACCCGGAAACCGGGATTCGCAACTTGAACTCGGCCGACCAGATTGCCGCGTTTGAATGGGCGGCCCGCAGCTCTTCAGCTGCTGTTTTCAGCATCCTGACCGGCTCACGCCCTGGCATGAGCGAAATGCAAGCCATGCAATTGATGATGTTCGCGGGACAACCCCTGACCATGCACCCAATTTTTGTCTCGGGCAAGGGTGAGATAAACGGATTGCGCAGCCCAAGTGGAAAAATTATCGAATATGGCGATGGTGTTTCGACCGGTTTGGGTTACTGGGGCAGCCTTTCGTGCCGAGCCGGAATGATGCTGGGCCAGCCGGATATGAGCTTCTTTGAAAAGATCGCCGCGCCTTATTTCCAGGTCGTCGTCAGCTGGTACGAAAGCATGAAGATTGGCGTGTTGGGTAAGGATGTATTTCAAAGCGTGGCTGGAGCATTTGAAGGCAGTGGAATGCACGCTCTGCTCAACCTGTCTCTTATACACATCTCCGAGCCCACGAGACAGGCAGAAATC
>CAZLJB010000121.1:0-8049 GCA_964559195.1 uncultured Anaerolinea sp.
TCCCGCAGGAAGTTGCCCGGCGGGGTGGCTGCAAGTACCAACCTGCGGGACGAAAAGAATGGAGGGCCGGCCTGCGAGCAAGACCCACCCCTGCCACGTCCAAGACCGGGCCTGGGGCGTACTGCCATCTGCCCGTACGATTGGGGAAGGAGCTAAAAATTTGATGAGTGGGGTTCTCCTCCCCGGAAAAGTACCGGGGAGGTTGGGAGGGGGCCGTTCTTGGCTTTTTGCGAAAACCATATTGAGAATTGCTACGGATTAATCATCCTGAAATATTTAGGCAGGCGGTATGATAGAATCAGGCTCGCTTTTGAGCCCGGTGCGAGATGAGACTGCTGCCTTTGCACCGGGAGAACCAGTCGAATGATCCGCCCCAAATAAAAAAACAGAGGAGCCTGCCGTGCAATCAGTTCGCCTTGCTTTAATAGGTTTTGGAAATGTGGGCCAGGGTTTGGCCCAAATTCTGCTCGAGCGCGGCCAATCTTACGCCGACCAGTTCGGACTGCGCTTCAGCATCGTGGCGGTCAATGACCTGCTGCGCGGCTGCGCCTATAACCCGCAAGGGCTGGATCTGGCGGCACTGCTGCAGGCAAAGGATTTCTCGGGTCTGCCGGGTGGCGGGGCGGGTTGGGATGCACTCAGCACCATCACCCATTCAAATGCGGATGTGCTGGTGGAGCTCAGCTTCACCAACCTGCAGACCGGCCAACCGGCCATCAGCCACGTACGCGCCGCACTTGAAAACGGTAAACATGTCGTCACCAGCAACAAGGGGCCGGTGGCTCTCGAATATGCCAGCCTGGCTGCCCTGGCTGCCCGCCACAAACTCCAAATTGGGGTGGAAGGCACCGTCATGAGTGGCACACCCTCGCTGCATCTCGGCATGGAACTGCTGGCAGGTGCCGGCATCCAGCGGGTGCAGGGTATTTTGAACGGCACGACCAATTACATTCTGACGCAAATGGAAGGCGGCGCCAGCTACGCAGGTGCGCTGGCCGAAGCCCAGGCGCGCGGTTATGCCGAAGCCGACCCGACCGGCGATGTGGAAGGTTTTGATGCGGCTGGCAAGGTGGCCATCCTGAGTGCGCTGCTGATGAAGACGCCCATCTCGCTCGAACAGATCGACCGGACCGGGATCAGCGGCATCACCAGTGCAGATGTGGCCCAGGCCAAAGCGAGCTCGCAGCGCTGGAAATTGATCGGCAGCCTCGAGCGGCGCCCGGAGGGCATGCTCGCCAGTGTCAAACCAGTCTGCCTGCCATTGGAACATCCGCTCGCCAATGTCAATGGTGCCACAAACGCCATCACCTTTAGCACGGACCTGCTCGGAGATGTGACCCTGATCGGTCCGGGTGCCGGGCGCCTGGCGACCGGCTATGCCATTATTTGTGACCTGCTGGGCATCTACCACTATGGGCGCAGCGCCTGATCCCACCTGCTGCGGATTGAGGTTTCCTGTGGTATCAGGATAGCGCTAACTTTAAAAAAACACCTCAACTTTTTTTGAGCAACACTCCCGTCGATAAAAAAACATCCCTGCAGGGGATGTTTTTGGGGATGTTATCACTCTTAAGAGAACTGCCAGCTATGCTGGGGCCGAGGCTCCACCGGGCGCTGACCGGGCTGCAGGCGCTCCCAGCGCTGAGAGTCGTCCTGCCCCGGAGTCAGATCCGGGTCATCGCACAACAGGTATTCGCCCTGATCACTGCGCCAGGCTTGCGCGTATCCGGCGGGCAGCTCCAGAACCTGGATGCCGACCGGCGCGTAGTATTCTTCCAGCCCTTCATTCAGCTGGCTGGGTCCCCCGGGCAATTGTTCAAAGGCTGCCTGGTGCTGCTGCCATTCCAGCAAGTATTGCTCGCGAGCCTGGCGGCTGACCTGGGCCAGTAATGGGCCGATTTCACTGGTCTGCCGGCGGCGAGAAATCGGGCTCTGGCTCAGCAGGTGATGGCCGATGGCACGCGTGGTGGCGTACCACTCCGGGTTAAGCCGGAAGGATTGAATCATCATACTAAACAGCCCGCTGTGCAGATCCAATTGTCCGGCCGGGGCGCGGAAGGCAGCCATCGAATTGATGAACCAGTTGGTCAGCTGGCTGGATGAGAACAGGTTACCGGTCTGGATGCGGAAGGTCTCGATCACGGCGTAAATATCTTCTTCCAGCAATTCATCCTGGCGGGTGTAACTGATGCGGGCCAGTCCGCCTTCGGCGCTGGCCCCGGGCTGGATGGCGGCTTCGGCCTTCATCTGGACCGGCAGCTCGGGCAGCGGGGTCAGGTTGAGCAGCTGCAGGGATTTGGCCTGGGCGCGGTAGCGCGGCAGGATGTATTTCAGGTAGGTATCCTGGAGTTTGACTGGCGGGCGCACTTCAGCACCCAGGTGACGCGAACCCGGTGGAATCATCTGGCGGTTGAGCGGGTTGTGGTTCCAGGTGAAGTTCAAGTTGGGCAGAAACTCAAAAGCTTCAGGGCCGCGCGGGTTTTGCAAGCTGAAGCCCAGCACGGCTGGCAGGCTGGGATTGTCTAACTGCCAGCTGCAGCCACCTTGCAAGATCCAGCCAGCGGGCGCCAGCATCTGGAAGGCTTGCAGACCGCTGCCCGATGGTTCGCTGCAAGAGATAGGTTTGAGATGTAGACCGCGGGTAAACCCATTGGCGTTTTGCAGCAGGTGGGTGCCGCAAAACGGGCAAACCAGGCTCTGATATGGCCCGGATGGCAGGTTTTCGCCGCAATCCGGGCAGTTGTGAGCCGGTTCAATGTTGAAATTGTAAAACAGCATGAGCCTCCTTCGCCGGGTGAGGAGCAGTTCTTAAGTCGTTGCCTGAGAAAGCCGCCAATAAAAACGACCCACTAATTGATCAGAACTGCCAGATAACAAAATAAAAGGGCGATTAAGCCAATTATACCGTTATGCAGAAAAATTGCAACCGCCCCGAAGGACACTATCAGTTTTGTTAATCACTCCGCTGGGTTTGGATCAGGTATGCTGGATGAAGTAGAGCGTTTTAAGCTATTGAGTCAGCGGCCAGGTCGGAAAGACCAAATCTGGATTTAGGCCGGGAATATTTAGGCCGGCTGCATGTAGATATTTTTCACTGCGTTTTCAGGAAGCGAATTTGGTCTATTTGTACCGTCATTCCGGCCTGCCCGTCCTGGGTTATATTTACACCAGCGATCTGTGGATTTTCCGGCCCCAGGTCTGAGAGAGGGATAAGCACCCGCTGCCATTTTCCAGCCAGTCTTTTGCCTCCTTCAATATATCTTGGATTGAAAACAAATGTTTTCCAAAAGTATGAAAGGCCCTCGGGCGTGACCAATTCAACCCGTAAGGCGGCGTAGGAATCCTTATCAGACAGGATGTAAAATTCAAGGAATTGATAACCGCTCATATCCAGGGGTTTGTGTCTGAGTGATAGAGTATCCCAACGGTTATCGTGAAAAATAACTGAAATTGAAGCCTGGCCATTGTAAGGATTTATAAAATATTGTGGTTTGACATCTGCCCCCCATGACGCATTATCCCAACCAGAAGCAAAGCTGTCATCATAAACTAAAATAAACCGTTTAACCGTCATCGCCGCGTTAATAGGGGTTGGGGTGGCTGTGGCAGGGGCCGATGCGCCATAATATTGACGCAAAACATCCTCGGCAGGTTTCCCCATCGGCGAAAACCCTGTATCGTAGACTCCGCCCTGGATGGCATTCGTATCCATCGCCCACCAGAATGCGCCTCGCCACCAGGGTTTTTTAGACAGAGCTTGAAAGACAGCCGCATAACAATCCGCCTGTTCCTGCATGTCCAGTGGATTTGTCCATAGCTGGCCGCCCCCGGTCATGCCGACCCCTTCCAAACTTGAATAACCGACCTCGGTGAAGAGAATGGGTTTACCCCAGCGGGTTGAAAGTGCTTCCAATTTGGCCACAAAGGGCTTCCAGCCTTTGACAAGCTGATCGACGGTCGGTGAGGCAGTCGTGCCTACGCGGTAGTACGCATCCACTCCGATCCAGTCGAGCGCGTCCCACCAGGTCAGCGTGAATTCATTCTGGAAGCCCGCATAAGTAAGCGGGCCTGAATACACGTCACGCACAGCCAGAATGATCTTCCTCCATTCCTTATCATGGCTGCTTGGGGTTACCATTTCGGTCCCGACCACAAAAGCCTCCACGCCCTGTTCCTGCGCGATGCGGGCAAAGTGGGTGATATAGGAAGTGTAATTTTCAAACCAGGTTTGCCATTGGCTCTGATCAAAAGTCAGGCCAATATCTCCCCGCCAGTGATCAGGGTCTTCGGTAAGATCAAGATGTGGTTTGAGCATGACTCGCAATCCGGCTGAATGGGCGGTTTGGATGGCGTGGATTACTTCACTGTCATTGGGGCCGAGGTCGCAGAATATATCCGTGGATTGGTATGTTTTTTGATTGCAAGTGGCGATCAGGGCAATCCAGGTGGCGCCCATATTGGGAATGGATTTTTGCAACAATTGATCGGAGGCCTGGCTGCTGAACCCGCCTTGTTCCCATTGAACATACGACATGCCCTTCATAAAAGCATCCATTGGAACACGAGTTGGAACCGGGCTGGGTGGAAGCGGCGTGGCGGTTGAGGTGGGAGTGGTTGGGGCGGTGACTGTGATGATTTGCGGGGCTGGGATTGTGGCTTCGATCGCAGGCGCAGCGGCCCCGCAGGCGCTCAGGAGTAGCCCGGCCAGGATGAGAATAGCCAACAGGCTGCGAATCAGATTTGTTTTCATCGTTGAATTCTCCATTGCACGCGAAATAAGGGTATTGGCAGCCGGTTGGTGACCCTGTCAAACCAAAGCCTGACTCGCCGCCTGATGATTTATCAAGAAATCCAGACCTGGGCAGATGTGTTATGTGAATCAGTAAGTTTTAGCCCAACCATTTACCACCCGTGCCACGCTGAAATATCCAGCAAAACCACTTTCCACCACGAATAAGTCAATTATACATCTGAATTCAGCCTCTCACCATAAAAATCCCCCGGCGCAGAAATGCGCCGGGGGATCAGTACTCTCTAGTGTAAGTTGATCACGTCCCCACCTGCCGTTAAGCCCATCAGATTACGTAGGCCATGTAT
Organism: uncultured Anaerolinea sp.; assembly: GCA_964559195.1. Lineage (GTDB taxonomy): Bacteria > Chloroflexota > Anaerolineae > Anaerolineales > Villigracilaceae > UBA5195. Next base: position 5,098 of record CAZLJB010000121.1, read on the forward strand.
TTTTTATCCTTCTTAAGAATATGATTGACGAGCCAGTCTTTTAAAAACTCCATTACCGGCAGGGTCAGGGCTACGGCGCCGGATTGCTGCTGAGCCTGCAGTTCGTGAACTTTTTGGATGAAGACTTCATGCTCTTTTTTCTGGATTGCCAGGTCGGGGTAATTGGCCTTGGCAAGCAATTTTTCCTCATCGGCAAAGTGCACACTGGCATACTTGGCCAGCGAGTCCAGGGTGCCGGTCAGAACCAGCTTTCCCTGGCCCTGGCTCATGGCATCATGCAGTTCATTTACCAAATCGAAGAGATGTTTGTGTTGGGCGTCAATTCCGATGATATTGACAGAATAAGAATCGGACCACGAAACGATTGCCATATTTTCTCCTATACTAAAGTGGGATAGCTTCATCATAACTTTTTCTGGGGGAATCGTAATAAAATCTTCATAAATAATGAGTTAATTCGGCTGTAGCGGGGGTACTCTGCTCAGCCTGCACTGGTTCTACACAATTTTCTCATATTCTTCTTAGACAGAAACTTTATAGTTAGATATTATCTGAGTTGTCTGGGCAACCAGCCCTTACCCTTACTGTAGTATTGGATGTCTGTGGAACAATTTCCCTTCGATCAAGAACATGACATGGCAGCGCCCGCAGCGCCCGCGCCTTTTTGGCGGCGCGCGTTGGCTGGCTGGCGTGCCTTTGTGCGCCGTTCTGCGCCCTTTGCTGCCGGGGTGTTGGCGACCCTGCTGGGTTTCTGGTTGTACGCCACGCTTTTTCCGCCTGCCCTGCCAATGACCCATGCCGAAGTGGAAGCTTCGGTTGCCAGCGCGTTGGCTTCGGCCACGCCGCCGCCGGCTTATTCAGAGCGGGTTTACCAGATTATCCGCCCGGCCCTGGTCTTGATCGAAACCGATGGCGAGGATGCCGCCGGGCACGCTGAGAACCGCCTGGGCAGCGGGGTGGTGATCGATGATCGCGGCGATATCCTGACCAGCCTGCATGTGGTCAAAGACGCCAGCAGCCTGACTCTTACCTTCGCGGATGGCAGCCAGTCTGGCGCGGCGATCCTCAACCAGCAGCCGGAAAATGACATCGCCGTGCTGCGCGCCAAAACACCTCCGGCCCAGTTGTTCCCGGCTGTCTTGGGCAACCTGGCGGATATGCAGGTGGGTGATGAAGCCTATGCGGTCGGTAACCCGTTTGGTCTGTACAGCTCAATGAGCGCGGGCATCATCTCGGGTTTTAATCGGCGCTTCCACTCCACCAGCAGCGGGCTGGATATGCAGGGCCTGATCCAGTTTGACGCAGCTGTCAACCCCGGCAACTCGGGCGGGCCGCTGCTCAACCGCCAGGGCCAGGTGATTGGGATTGTGGAGGGCCTGACCAACCCGACCGACGCCAACTTTTTTATCGGGATTGGTTTTGCGGTACCGATCAACACCGCCCTGGGGGTCTTTGGCGGCGGCGCACCGCTTGATTGAGCGGCGCGAATCATAAAGCGGCCGGTATGCTTGAGATGTTGCCCTTGTTTTTGACGGAGGCTGGCTATTCTGTTGAGGTCAGCAGGTTAGCAAGGCCTCTTGACTCTATTTCTAATTTCGGATTGTTATTATAAATGAAGGAGCTACGCATGGATCTACGCGCCAACCCTGAAATGCCGATGGAACGAGTGCTGTATGAAGTAAAAAAGATCATTGTGGGTCAGGATCATTTATTGGAACGCCTGGTGGTGGCCTTGCTGGCGCGCGGTCACATCCTGGTGGAAGGCGTGCCAGGCCTGGCCAAGACTATGGCCATTAAGACTCTGGCCGAGGCGACGGGCGGCGAATTCAAACGCATCCAGTTCACACCTGACCTGGTGCCCGCGGATTTGATTGGGACGCGCATCTACAACCAGAAGACCGGCGAATTTAACACCTCGCTCGGGCCGGTTTTTACCAACTTGCTGCTGGCCGATGAGATCAACCGCGCGCCCGCCAAGGTGCAGAGTGCCCTGCTGGAAGTCATGCAAGAGCACCAGGTTACGATTGGACGCGAGACCTACAAGGTGCCCAGTCCCTTCCTGGTACTGGCCACCCAGAACCCGATCGAGACCGAAGGCACCTATGCCCTGCCCGAAGCCCAGGTTGACCGTTTTATGCTCAAGGTGCTGGTGGGTTATCCTACCAAAACCGAGGAATTTGTGATCGTGGAGCGCATGACCAGCGCGCTGCAGGCTGTCCAGCGCGTGCTGAGCACCGAGCAGCTGGTTGAAATCCAACAGCGGGTGGATGGCGTCTTTGTCGACCCGGCCACGATTGAGTATGCAGTGCGGCTGGTGACAGCCACCCGCAAGCCGGAGGAGATCGGGCTGAAGGAGCTCAAGCGTTACATCACCTACGGCGCCAGCCCGCGCGCTTCCATCAACCTGATCCTGACCGGTCGGGCGCTGGCCTTTGTGCGCGGGCGTGATTACGTTCTGCCTCAGGATGTGCTCGATATGGCCTTTGATGTGATCCGTCATCGCCTGGTGCTGTCTTATGAAGCCCTTTCAGATAACCTTTCCAGCGACGACTTGTTGAAAAAAATACTCGAGCGCATCCCGCTTCCGGTGGTACCTTTGCATGAGCACACCCAACTCCGCGCCAACGCCTGAACGCATCTTGCAACGCCTGGATTGGCAGGTCATCCGGCGCCTGGATGGCCTGCTGCAGGGTGATTACCGCAGCCTGTTTTACGGCTACGGGGTTGATTTTGCCGACCTGCGTGAGTACCAGCCCGAGGACGATATCCGTTATATCGACTGGAATGTGACCGCGCGCATGGATACGCCGTATGTGCGCCAGTATGTTGAAGATCGCGAGATCACGGCCTGGTTTCTGCTGGATTTAAGCGCCTCGCTGGATTTTGGCCGGCAGGACAACCCCAAGCGCCAGGTGCTGATTGACTTCGTGGCGACTGTGGCGCGCATTCTAA
>CAZLJB010000122.1:0-6303 GCA_964559195.1 uncultured Anaerolinea sp.
ACACGGCTCTGAACACTCTTTCCCTACACGACGCTCTTCCGATCTCCAGCGCTTCTGTACCGGCCTTGCAAGCAAATTCCCAGTCTGCGGCCTGGGTGTTGGGAACTGCCCCAATCGCCTCTGCCACCAGGGTCGAAGTCGGTTTGACCGCATACGGATGTGATTCTGACCCGACCCAGACTGCTCGAAGTTCGACCGGGTCGATTTGGGCGCGAGCCATGGCATTGCGGGCCGCTTCAATTGACATGGTAATTACATCTTCGTCCAGCCCTGGGACGGCTTTTTCTTTGATTGGCAGCCCGCCCTTGCCGCCTGTCCAAACCCGCGCCACTTCTTTGGCGGGCAGGCGGTAGCGGGGCACATACGCGCCATAGCCAACGAACCCAACGGGCTTGTTGGGTTTTAGCAGGGTGCTGGAGGTTTGGGAGTGGAGAGTTGCCATTGCGACCTTCCTGGTTTATTTTTCGTGTAGGTGTGGTTTGTGGATTGGATGCCGATAAACACAGCAGTCGTCAACTAAATTTCTTTAATAGCTCTTCAGCTCTGTCTATCCGGACTGTTTTTTCGGTCACCATTTGTACTGCAATTTTATCAATCATATCACCGGTTGCCCCTGCTGCGATGGCTACCTGACGCGCGTGCAGGCTCATGTGCCCGCGTTGAATGCCTTCAGTGGCCAGCGCGCGCAGGGCTGCCATGTTTTGGGCCAGACCTACTGCCACGATAACCTCGGCCAGTTCGGAAGCCGTTTTTACAGCCATTAACTTGAGCGCAGCCCGGGCTGCAGGGTGGACTTTGGTGGCTCCGCCGATAATTCCGACAGCCATGGGCATTTCCAGGGTTCCCACCAGGTCGCCTTGCGGATTTGTACCCCAGGTTGAAAGGCTGGTGTATTTGCCAGTGCGGGCAGCATAAGCATGTGCCCCGGCTTCAATAGCGCGCCAATCATTGCCGGTGGCAATCACAACAGCGTCCACACCGTTCATGATGCCCTTGTTGTGGGTTGCGGCACGATACGGATCAACTGCTGCAAAGGCATAAGCAGCGATAATACCGTTACGGACACTTTCGCCGGTGAAATCGTCAAAGGCCAGTTCTTTGACGGGTATTGTGCAGCGTGCCCGCGATATGCGCCGGTCTGCCAGGTTTGAGAGAATGCGCAGGTGCACTTTGCCACCCGTAATGGCTTCCACTTGTGGTGCCAGACGTTCGCAAGCCGTATTGACTGCATTTGCGCCCATGGCATCGCGTACATCATAGATTAAATGGACGACGATAAACCCACCGATGGGCGAATCTTCAATAATGCGCACATCCAGGTCACGAGCGCCGCCCCCGAATTTTTTCAAAACCGGGTCAATTTCATCCGCCGCCTGCAACAATGCGGCTTTGTGCTCAAAGAGCTTAAAAGCAGCTTCTTGCAGATTGGTGATATTAATCACCTGCATCTGACCTATCATTAAGGGCTGGCTGGATGTGGTCTGGAAACCCCCGCCGCTGCGGGCCAGTTTGGCCATAAATGAAGCGCCCGCCACCACGGAAGGCTCTTCGATGACCATGGGCACCAGCACATCCCGGCCATTGATCTGAAAATTGAGCCCGATGCCCACGGGTAGCGAATGCAGGCCTACCACATTCTCAATCATGTGTTCGGCAGCTTCAAAACTTATGCCGCCGTTTGACCATGCCGAAAAATCATCAGTACGCAGATCTGCTGCATTAGCAAGCTGGGCGAGACGTTCTTCTATACTTAGTTTGTAAAAACCGGAGATACGAGATGTTTCCATTATTTCCCTGGCGGTTCGGATTTCATTGCATGTGACCTGATGATTGAAATAATATCACCTTTATTTTACAAAAACCTGCTGGCAAAACCTATCAACTTGACAATTCGGATGGGTAGGGTAGAATAACTCAAATAGGAGAAAGTTAATGTTATTAACGCGTCAGCAATTGGAAGATCGACTGATTGCGCTCCATCAAGCCAGCCTTCAGCTTGTGGAGGAAGTTTCGCTTGAAACGCTGCTGGAACGCATTGCCTCGGTGGCTTGCGAGCAGGTTCAGGCGCGTTATGCTGCCCTGGGTGTTTTGACCAATGATGGCAAACTGAAGCAGTTCATTTCGGTTGGAATGACTCAGAACGAGATCCGCCGAATTCCACATCCTCCTACCGGACTCGGGTTGTTGGGTGCCATGATGAATACTGACCGCAGCATTCGCATTCCGGATATCCTGTCAGATAGCCGCAGTACTGGTTTTCCGCGCAATCATCCACATATGCGCTCGTTCTTGGGGGTTCCCATTAGACGGGGAGAGGTCCAGCTTGGGCAGATTTACCTGACCGAAAAGCTAGACCACCTTGAGTTTACCAAGGATGATGAAACCATCATTCAGATGTTGGCAACCTATGCCGCGGTTGCGATTAACAATGCGCGGACCTATGATGAGCTTAATCAACGCGATCAGGCCCTCACTCGTCGCAACCAGGATTTGGCGTTACTGAATAATATTGCCGGTGTGTTGACGGCCTCCCTCAAGCTTGATGAGATTTTGAATAAAACACTCTCATTAGTGATGGATTACATGGAAGTGGAATCTGGCGAGATATTCCTGCTTGAAGACGACAAGGAAACACTCCGGCTGGTTCTACATCGTGGGCAGGCTGCCGAGGTTTTTTGGACGCGCAACCGCTTTCGGTATGGCGAAGGCATGATCGGCCTGGTTGCCAAAACTGGTGAAGCTGCTGTCAGCCATGACCTTGCTCACGATATGCGTTATTTAAAGGACGCGGTTGTAGATGCAGGTTTTAAACAAATGGCCTGTTTCCCACTGGCCTCCAGTGGCAACCTGGTGGGAGTATTAAGCGCTGTTACGCGCAGTTCCACCCCGCTGAATGAACACGATACCCAGGTGATTACCGCCATTGGTAGTTGGGCGGGGCTGGCAATTGAGAACGCGCGCTTGCATACCGATGCCCGCCGGCTGGCCGTTTTGGAAGAGCGCGACCGGATTGGAATGGATTTGCACGATGGTATTATCCAATCCATTTATGGCGTCGGTTTGGTTTTGGAACACGCCCGCCTGCTTGCCACTGAAGAACCCGAAAAATCGGCCGAACGTATTCAGCAAGCTATCAACAGCCTGAATCATACCATTCGCGATATCCGATCTTATATTTTGGACTTGCGTCCTCGTCAGTTCGGGGATGAGAACATCATGGACGGTTTGCGGCGCTTAATGATGGAATTCCGTGTAAACACCCTGGCCGAAGCTAGTTTGAGTGGTATTCCGGAAGATTTGCGGGAAATTCCCCAGGGTAATGCGCTGGCTTTATTCCATATTTGTCAGGAAGCCCTGGCCAACGCTGCCAAGCACGCCCATGCCAAGAAAGTGGATGTGACCTTGTGGACTTCCGCCGAAAGGGTTATGCTCGAAATCCATGATAATGGACATGGTTTCGAGATGGAAAAAATAAATATGACGCTTGGGCATGGTCTTTCGAATATGCATACCCGCGCTCGTCATGTTGGTGGGGATGTCGAGATTGTCTCAACTGTTGGGGATGGCACCTCGATTCTGGCCTGGGTGCCTCGCCGTACAATAGCCTGATTTTCCTTTTTGGTTGGCATTCGGGTTAATCTTTCCACGTGTTTGGTAATTTCGTAACTACTTTGACAATGTCATATTTTCGCATAGTTGTAAAAAGTGTTCGGAATGATTATTTTCCCAATAGATATTGCCCTCACCCCGGCCCTCTCCCGTCTAGAAATCCGAGAAATAGGTTCAATAGATGGCCTGGCGGGAGATGAAGAAGTTATTAACCAGGGTGGAATGAGTGGCTGCCGCCTTCGTAGAGATCGTGCGGAGCGAAAGCGGCCCATTCCACCCTTGACTCCTCATTTCCCTGCGGAAGATGGTTTTGGGAAAAGGGCTCCAATTCATAGAACAGATGTTTAATGTGACATTGTCAAAGTTGACACGTAATTTCTGAATATTGAGCTTCAGCACAGATTAAATATATCGTTTTTCCAGCGGTGTAAACCGCTTTTTTTTTCGCTTCATTCCGTTCATCCCGGTGTTTAAATGTCCATACTCGCTGTTGTTTTATTATGTATTTCTGCCATCCTGCATACTGCATGGAATTTGTTACTCAAGCAAGCTGGGGAAAAATATATTACTACCTGGTGGTCGACTTTGCTTGGTTCGATCGCGTTTCTGCCCTTCGTGTTTTTTACCGGATTGCCAGTGCGAGAAGTGTGGCCGCTGCTTTTGGTCAGCGTACTGGTTGAGATAAGTTATTACATCATATTATCAACCGCTTACCGTGATGCAGATTTTTCGTTGGTTTACCCTCTGGCGCGTGGTGCGGCACCGGCTCTGATTGCAGTGTGGTCCGTGTTATTTCTAGGCGAAAAACTAACGCCTGGCGGGTCACTCGGGTTGGGTATTATTATTGCCGGGTTATTAATTGTGGGGGGTGGAAATTTGATTCAGCGCAGGGCTGAAAAGCCGCATCTGCGCGGCATTATCCTGGCCCTGACATTGGCTGTCTTGATTTCGATTTACTCAACGATCGACGGTAATGCGATGAAACATACCCAGGCTCTTTCTTATGGAATTAGTATTTTTTTTCTGGTGCCTGTTTTTACAGCCCCGCTTATGTTTCGTTATTATGGTTGGCAGGTTTTAAAAGCTGAGTTGGCTTCACAATGGCTTCGAATTATCGGGATAGGTCTGCTGATTGTGAGCGCTTACATGTTGGTACTGGTAGCCTATAGCACATCTCCCGTCAGTTATGTAGGTGCCATTCGTGAAATTAGTGTTGTCCTGGGTGCCCTGGCGGGGTGGCGCTTTCTGAAAGAGCGCCTGGGTGGGTGGCGTGCGATTGGCTCACTTGTTATTTTTTGTGGCATTCTCGTGATCACGTTGTTTGGATAGATCTGATTTTGTGGCTAAGTGGCAAATCAGGTTGTTGTTTTCGAGCGCGAATCAGTCTCCCTATTTGGTAAATCAGAGAGAATTTGTACGAGTCCTTGAATATCAGGTTTCACGCGAGTTCATTCTTCAGATTGTTGAATTTGAATATTTTAAGGTAAATATGCGAAAAGTTTCGAAAATGTCGTATAAGACCCCATATATGGGGGTTAAAAAACAAAATCAGGTCGGTCGTGGCTGAAACTAATGTTCTAAGCATGCGCGAAACCGTAGACCTTTTTTCGGTACTTTCTTTAAGGTTTGCGTGTCTTAAAAAAGAGGAAGTTTTTAAGATAGCGTAGGCTTATCGTGTGGCGCATTTGGGTTCTTTTTGCTAGAATGGACATAGTTAATTGCATAGGATTGACTACCTGTAATCCCGTATCCCTGGTCGACATCGTTAATGAACTATTTTTATTGTCACTCTGAAAGAGTTTTTAGAGGGTTTAGCGAATTGTCGCTTAACCCCGAAATTGGAGCACTACATGAAATCAGAACAGGCATGGCAATCTGTACTATCCCAACTTCAGATGGAAATGCCCCGGGCGTCTTTCGATACCTGGGTGCGTGATACGACTCCGGTTGCTTATGAAGATGGCGTGATGACCATCGCTGTTAGTAATGCCTATGCCCGTGATTGGTTGGAAAACCGCTTGCTGAGCACTGTAGTACGTTTATTGGCCGGGTTAATGAATCGTGCTGTGGATGTACGTTTTGTGGTTGCCAACGCACTGGATATGGCCACACCCGATGCAACCCTCGAAGAAGTCGGGTTGGCAGGTGATGGACAACCCGCTCCGATGAAACAGCGCAACCCAACATTAAATTCACGCTATACCTTTGAAAATTTTGTAGTTGGCGCAAACAGCCGCCTGGCCCATGCGGCTGCGCTGGCGGTTGCAGAAAAACCTGCCCGTGCTTATAACCCGCTTTTTCTGTATGGCGGCGTTGGCTTGGGGAAGACTCATCTATTACATGCGATTGGAAATTCCTGTCATGCTCGTGGGTTAAACGTGTTGTATGTCTCTTCAGAAGAATTTACCAATGACATGATTAATGCCATTCGGACCCACACCACCCAGGCTTTCCGCGAAAAATATCGCTCAGCTGATGTTTTACTGATTGACGATATTCAATTTATTGCTGGTAAGGAAGGCACCCAGGAAGAGTTTTTCCACACATTCAATACCTTGCACAGCCAGGACAAACAGATCATTGTTTCATCCGACCGGCCTCCCAAATCGATGGTGACACTGGAAGAGCGTTTGCGTTCACGCTTTGAATGGGGTCTGATTGCCGATATCCAGATGCCCGATATCGAGACTCGTC
>CAZLJB010000122.1:6403-8031 GCA_964559195.1 uncultured Anaerolinea sp.
CGCTTTGAATGGGGTCTGATTGCCGATATCCAGATGCCCGATATCGAGACTCGTCAGGCAATTTTGCGCTACAAGGCTGAAAAGATTGGCAGGGATGTGCCGAATGAAATTCTTGATATGATTGCCCGGCGTGTCCAGTCGAATATTCGAGAGCTTGAGGGTGCGCTTAACCGTATCCTGGCTTTTTCTGATCTTTCAGGTGTGCCGCTCAGTTTGCAACTGGCCGAGATGGCGCTCGCAGATCTTTTGCCCCAGGTTCACAACATTCAACCTTTGAAGCTCATCAGTCTGGTTGCCAATGAATGGCAAACCTCGGTGGAAGCTCTGATAGGACGTGATCGTTCCCAGCGGATTGCCGAACCTCGCCAGGTCGCAATGTATCTGCTGCGGCAAGAGACCAATGCCTCCTTGCCGCAAATTGGAGAGGTGCTTGGTGGTCGTGATCACACAACTGTCATGTACGCCATTCAAAAGATTACGGGCGATATTTTAATTAAGAAGGATATGGAACGAAAAGTCAACCGGATCAAACAATTGTTATACGGTCAAGCCGGTCTTGCAGCCTGATGTTTAGGCATTGTCTGGTTTAATAAGCCAGACAGACTGCTCCCGGGATTTGTAAAGCGCCGGTTTTTTCTCTGTAATAATGGTATTTTTAACACTTTGGATTGGTTTATTTACCCCAGTAGATTGTTGAGGGTGTCTCATCTCAACAATCTACTGGGGTAAACCATCTACTTTTGTTCGCCGCGCTGCAAAATCAAAGTGGGGTAGGTTCAAAGCAAAATACAAATGATTAAATCTATCTACGTTTTCTAAAAGAAAATCTTACCCCGAAGATATTCACAGCGAATGAAACTCGTTCTAAAATCAAATTTATAAAGGCAAGCATAGATCTGAGAAATCTAAAAATTTCACTCCCCCGTGCGCCCGCCTTGTCAGCGGGATAAAACGTCCAATAGGGTATAATTTCTGTGCCGAAGGAGGGACTTGAACCCTCACCTCTTCCGAGACACGATTTTGAGTCGTGCGCGTCTGCCTGTTCCGCCACTCCGGCTTTTTTGCAAGGCAAAGTATACCACTCTCAAGCATAAGGTCAAGATGAAACTAGGTATTATAGGTCTACCCCAATCTGGAAAAACAACCATATTCAATGCGTTGACACGCAGTAACACGCCCACCACTGCCTCGGCAGGTCGGATTGAAGTTCATAATGGCGTTGTCGATGTGCCCGATGCGCGTATTGACCGTCTCAGCGCCATGTTCAAGCCTAAGAAAACCATTTTCGCAAAGGTGACGTATGCGGATATTGCCGGGCTGGACGGTAATTCCAAAGGTATTTCTGGAAATTTATTAAATACACTCGGACAGATGGATGCCTTCATCCATGTTGTGCGTTGTTTTGATGATGATAATGTCCCGCATCCGGCTGGTTCGATCAATCCCTTGCGTGATGCCAATGCCATGCTGACTGAACTGCTGCTTAATGATCAGATTGCTGTTGAGCGCAAGCTGGAGCGGTTGTTGGATGAGCGGAAAAAAGGCGGCACTGACAAGGGACTTAACGAACGTCAAACACTGCTCTTTACTCGCTTGCTGGAGGCTCTCAATTCCAACCTGCCTCTGCG
>CAZLJB010000123.1:0-8024 GCA_964559195.1 uncultured Anaerolinea sp.
CCATGCCTGGACAAACTGCCAGTGAATTTGCAGAACGACTGCAAATTCACTTAAATCAACCCGATCCGCACCTGGGATTATTAACCGACAAATATTTGCAGGCCTTATTCAGCCCTGTGGCTTTGCAAAAGAAAGATGTGCGCCAGGCGCTCCGGGCCTGGCGCGCGCTGTGTTGGAAACTCGTCTGGATTCGAAAAACGAAATCCACAAGCGGGTTGCAAACCCCGAGAGGAGAATTTTTTGGGAAAGGCGGTGATGGTGAGTAAGTAGCTTTCCAGGTTAGAACAGACCGAATTTTTCTGATAATATTGAATTTCAGTGGGTTGCATTTTTCGCGTACAAAATACCAACACCCCATATTGCTTTTATGAGGAGATGCGCTTTGATTAACCGGGTTTCAATATTTCTCAAGAACGAGGCCGTCCGCCGTACCTTCCATTATTATTCTTTATTTATCTATCTTGGGCTTTCACTCGGGCTCAATGGACCAACGCTACCCGCCCTGGCTGAACAGACCGGCATACGACTGGGTCAAATGGGCTACACTTTCCTGGTTGGTTCAATTGGGTATGCGATTGGGACTTTGTTGGCAGGTCGTTTGCTTGACCGTGTGCAAGGGCATCCGGTTATGGGCGCCGGTCAGTTGGTCAGCGCAGTGCTTATTTTATTTTTACCGATTGTGCCCTGGTTCTGGTTGCTTTTAGTGGTGATCTTGTTCAAAGGCATTTCCGAAGGTACTTTGAATGGAGCAAATACCCTATTGGTTTGGACGCATGGCGATAAAGCCGGGCCGTATATGAATGCGCTGCATTTTTTCTTTGGTCTGGGTGCTTTTTTATCGCCCTTGATGATTGCTAAATTGATTGTCATCCCCTTTGGGTATCGCTGGGCTTATTGGGGGGTCGGGATTTTTGGTATTCTGGTTGGCCTGCGTATGCTGCTGCTGCCTGGCAGCCCCAAACCGGCTCACACCCGTATGGATGAGAAGGGCGCGCTGAGACCGGTCTATTACCCGCTGGTTTTTGCGGCGACGCTTTACCTTTTCTTTTACGTGGGTGCTGAAATCACTTATGGAGGCTGGATATTTTCTTACGCAACCACCTTAAATATTTTCACCGTGTCTGGCGCGGCCTATCTTACTTCTGGTTTCTGGTTCGCGTTTACATTTGGTCGATTAATTTCTATCCCGGTCGCCACACGTTTCAGCCCGCGCCAGGTGATTCCTGTGGCCCTGACCGGTTGCCTTGTCATACTTATTCTGGTTTTACTGCTTCCGGCTTCCCGGACAATGTTGTGGGTGGTGACCACCGTGCTCGGTTTCTGCATGGCTCCGCTCTGGCCAATGGGTTTTACATTGGCTGGTCAATCAATCAAGCTGACTGCGCGTCTTAGTTCAATTATTCTGCTCGGCGAGAGTATCGGTGGAATGTTTTTGCCATGGGTGGTTGGGCAGGTTATTGATTTTTCTGGGGCGCAGGCCATGACCTCCCTCGTATTGGGCAGCCTGTCTTTAAATCTGCTGATTTTTTTCCTTATCATCAATCTGACCAAACGCCAGCCTGTAGAGGCGTGATTGATGCGTGATTAAGGATTTTCCTGATCTTATTCCAGGTCGAGACCCGTTATTTGTGTCAGCACGCGATGGATCAACAGCAGGGGCAGAATCAACAGGATATGGACGACAATGCTCACCAGCAGGATCAAGGATGTGCTGCGTAAAAATTGATTGAAGGCCGGTGCCAGGTTAGCCAGCATCCAGGGGCCAGCACCTTCGATTACTGCCAATATCAACAGCAACCCTGAAACCAGTCCGAGAGGCAACCAGGCGTGCCGGTCAGATTCGGAGGGCATCATGGTGGTGGATATGGCAAAAGTGCCGTAAAACCACAACCAAAAATCAGGAACGTTTGGGAGTTCCTGTAATCCCATCAAAAACAAATTCCATTGTTGGTTTCGCAGGGTATCCCAAAGGATGGATAGGTGTAAGTGTGAACTGGCTTCAAAAGCAATGAACAACATTCCGCTGATCAGGGGTGCCAACCCAACCAGCGAATCACGGAAAATATCAGATGTAGCTGCCTCAACATAACCCAATTGCAAGCGCCCATCCGGTAAAACTTGTGGTAAAAGCGAGAAGTTACCTGTACGCACCCCAATTAATTTAGCCATCACGAAATGGCTCAATTCATGCAAAAAGACCCCCGGGAAGAACAGTACAGAGAATACTCCGATTGTTATATTGGGGCTGCGCGTAATGATTAGAAAAACTGCCTGGAATTCCCGATGCAGGCTGCGCTGAAGTACTTGTACCAGCACCAGAGTAGTCACGATCCAGATCAATCCGTCAAAGGATGTCAGCATGTTTGCAGGCAGTCTTCAATTTTTCTTGTCTTATTGATCGATGTTAGGAATAACACCCGGCTTTCAGAGCGCTGAAGTGAGCTCCTGCGCTCTGAAAGCCGGGTGTGGATGGCTTGCCGCAAATTTATTTAGCCGCTGCCTGGACGATGGCGATAAATTCTTCAGTTTTCAAACTTGCACCGCCGACCAGTGCGCCATCGATATCCGGCTGGCCAAAGAATTCGGCAGCATTGGCAGATGTTACCGAACCGCCATACAGAATTCGGATGGCGTCAGCGATTTCGCCTCCAAACAGAACTTTTAATGCTGCGCGAACCACATCTTTGTGCACAGCCTGTGCATTTTCTCCGGAAGATGCCCGCCCGGTTCCAATGGCCCAGACCGGTTCATAGGCTACCACTATATTTTTTGCAAAAGAAAGCTCCAGGCCTTTGAGGCCTTCCAGTGTTTGGCGACGCACGACCTCGGCTGTGTGCCCTGCTTCATATTCTGCCAGGGTTTCACCAACGCAAACAATCGGGGTTAATCCGTGCTTTTGGGCGGCCAGGACTTTCTTATTGACAGTTTGATCGGTTTCCCCAAAATAAGTACGGCGTTCCGAATGCCCGATGATGACATAATTGCAAAATTCCTTGACCATGGCAGGTGAAATTTCACCGGTGTAGGCGCCTTTATCTTCCCAGTACATGTTTTGAGCGCCCAATCCCAGGTCGGTTCCGCTCAGCAAGTTGGCCACTGCCACCAGGGAAATGAAAGGCGGGCAAAGCACCCTTTCCACATTTTTGATGTTTTTCAATTCTTTTCCCATGACGGAGACCAGATCGCGTGCCTCAGCGACAGTTTTATTCATTTTCCAGTTTCCAGCAACAAACGGAGTACGCATTTTTTTCACCTTGAATTTAGATTGGTACCACAGCCTTGGCTGTGATAAATTGGAGATAATCAGGAGTATATTGGATGGATGGGACTATGACTATTTGGTCAAATCAATTTTCATAAGATCAACCGCTTTAACTATTTTACCCGAGAAAATTGCGCGGGCTTCTGCTACCAGGTCTCCTGAAGCGAAGCGGCCGGTGGGATAATGGATAAGGTAAAGTGCGGCTGCGCCTGCTTTGCTTGCGGTCTCTGCGGCCTGAGTTGCCGAAGAATGCCCTGGAACATCACCGGTGGATTCGTGCAATAAAATATCGACACCTCGCGAAAGTTCTAAAATGGACTGGCAAGGTTCTGTATCGCAGGTATAAGCAATGCTCTTGTTTTCGGTCTTTAATTCAATTCGCAAGCCGATATTCGGCAAAAAATGTTTTACCGGAGAAGCATAAATACAAAATTGCGGATTGTCCAGCACGATAGCCATGTCAGCTTTGGGGATACGAAAAAAATTTACTTTGAAAAAATTTGGCCATTCTTTCCAACCATAAAGATCCATCATGGTTTCAACGCGCGCGAGTGTGTAATCCAATCCGAAAATATTCAAAGAATTGCGGCGCCCCATCAGCCACATATCCAGCAGCAGCAGCGGCAGCCCTCCAACGTGATCAGGGTGGAAATGGGTCAGAATGATATCGTTGACCTGTTCCACATTTATCCCGGCCTGTTCCAGCCGGACAATTTCGTTGGATGAACAGTCGATCAATATCGTACATTCAGGCGTGATGATTGCCATGTGGGTGTTTTCGTGACCCAGGGACGGTATTGCGTTTGATGTGCCGAGAATGATTAGTTGAGCCATTATTTATGGATGGATGGAGATGGAATTTCCGAGGACAGCCAGCAGGATACGCGGGGTGATATTCGCTTCGATTAACGCTGCCAGGATGAGCAGCGGGATACAAACGGCAACCAGGACTTTTAGAACATCTGCAAAAGTCATGATCATGGTTTCGCCAATTGAACGACCATCGTCGGGGGTTACCAGCCGCAAACCCATGTGCAGCGCCGCTGCGGAGACCAGTATAACGGATGGCAGTTCGACAATGCCGTGCGGCAAAATACCACTGACAAAAACCAGCCAGGGCGATAGACCCAGGGAAGGCAGTGCGCCTAACACACCGCCGATCAAGGCAAAATTTCCGATAAATCCGACTATGCTCAAGACCCCAAACGAAAAAATTCCCAGGGCCAGGATGACCAGTTCGGCCCGCAGATTATGCCAGAAAAGCATCCCTGCTGAGAAGTTTCCTCCGCCATCGTCAAGTAAATAGCTGCGCATAGCTGTCAGAGCCTCTTTGAACTTATCTTGCGGAATAAGCGCATACTGCATGTTGATATTAACATAATAATAGGCTGCCAGGATGGCTGCGACGCCGATTGTTAGCGTGATTATAAAGGCAGGCGCGAGATTTTTCAGTGCAAGGCGGACATCCACACGATACCAATTTTGAAGTCTAATTAAATTAAAGCGTACTGTTTCAAACAGCGATGCTTCTTTTGTTTCTGCTCCAATGCTATCTTTCTCCTCAACTGAATCGGTGTCATGATCGACCAACCTGGCAGGTTCAGTTGCTCCAGCAAAAGCCTTGTAGAAGGTTTGCCAGATCCAACTCCAGCTTAGTAAGTCAATTTCACGGCCAAGAAGATTCTCGCGTTTGAAATGTACGATACCTAGTCGGATAAGAAGGGCGCTCATGGTGCCAACCCCGATGACTGCCAGCCACAAAACGTCGTTGGTGCCCCAAAACATCAAAGCGCTTTCACCTTGAATGAGCAGGGCAATCGGGATGACAATAAACGAAGCCAGCAGATTGGCAGCTCGGACTGTTGTCGATTGGGTGGAAATAATAATAGCAGCGCTAACCATTAGCAGTGTTTGAACGGCGGTCAGAGCCAGAGTTTGGGCAATAAAACCCCATTCAGGCCAGGTGATGCCTTGCCATGTCAGCCCACCCATATACAGGGCAATGCCGATATAGCTCACGGTCAGCGGTACGATGGTGCCTGCCATCAGTTTTCCCAGGTAGAGGTGTTCATCGGCCAGCGGGCTGGTCAGCAACGGTTCAATTGTGCCGCGCTCTTTTTCTCCTACAAAGGCTTCGAGGGCAACCACGAGTGAAACTGTCACCGGGAAATAACCCACGACCAGGATTAGGAATGGCAGCATACGGCTGGCGATCATATTGGCGCCGTATTGGTTGAGGTAATTTATGGCTGTTTTGGCAGTCACGTTCATCAAATATGGGAAGAACAGTGTCAAAATGATCATTGGCAACAAAATGCGCCAATCACGCATCTGATCTACAAGTTCACGTCTTGCCACCAACCAGGCTCGCTTGAATGATCTCACAGTACACCTTCCGCTGCCTGAACCATGGCTTTTAAATACAACATTTCCAATGTGCGTGGTACTTCTTGCACGGCTACCACAGGAATTTGGGAATTGAATAGCTGCTGCAGAATAAGCGGGTTTGCCAATACCGGATCTTCCACCCTGAAGCGGAAGCCATCTTCCCAAATGTCCAACAGGTTTACACCATCCGGCAACTTTAGTCCAATCATCCGGTGGCTGCCTGCCAGGCGGATAATATATTCTGCCGGGCCCAACAAACGAATTCGCATTTCTTCCAGCGTGCCACTCAGCAGGATGCGTCCATGATAAATGATTGCAATTTTATCTGCCAGCATTTCTGCTTCGGCAAGGTTATGTGTGCAAATAATGATGGCGCGTTGCGAATTGCGCAGCCTGGCAATCTCATGGCGCACCAATTGTGCGCTTTCGGGGTCCATGGCTGAAGTGGGTTCGTCCAACAGCAGCACGGGTGGTTCGTGAATCAGCGCGCGTGCCAGGGCCAGTTTTTGCCGCATGCCCTTGGAGTATTCGCCAGAGCGCCGGTAGCCAGCCTGCCCGAGCCCGAAATATTCCAGTAATTCCCTGGCCCTTCTATCCCGGCGTGGTTTGTCTAGTTCGTATACCTGGCCGAAAAAGTCCAGATATTCATAGCCGGTCATACGGCCATAAAGTCCATGCATTTCAGTTAACACACCCACTGAAGCGCGGACTTCGGCCGGATTTTTAACGGTATCATACCCGGCAACTTTGGCCCAGCCACGCGTTGGAGCCAGCACGGAGGTAAGCATCCGTACTGTGGTCGTTTTTCCCGCTCCGTTCTGGCCAAGCAAGGCCAGAACCTCACCGGGCTGAATGTCCAAATTCACCCCATCAACGGCTTTGAATGTATCAAAATGTTTGCTCAGGTCTTCACATTGGATCATATATCTACCTCTAAACAAAAACGGACTGGCTTGGACTTGATGGACTAACTTATAAAGTCTTTTTTAAAGATGGGCGGTGCCGCCAGAATAGAGCTGCCGTGGACATGACTGCGATGATGGCCATGAAGGTCTGATTGGCGTTGACTCCACCCAGTTGTGATGCGTCTAATCTTAAGAAATCAAGCAGGAACCGTCCCACCGGGTAAGCAACCAGATAGACCAGGAAGACATCACCGGTTATTAAACGATCTGCTCCGCGAAACCGGCGGGTTAACCATAACAAAAATCCCATATTGGCCAGATTCCAGAGTGATTCGTAAAAAAATAACGGATGGTAATACGCCTTATCAGCGAACCCGGGCAGACGGTGAAGCGGATCAATAAACAATTTCCAGGGCAGGTCTGTCGGAGCGCCGTATAACTCCTGGTTGAAGAAATTTCCCCAGCGACCAATCGCCTGCCCAAGTGCCAGGGCTGGTGCAGAGATATCGGCCCACTCGATAAAATTCAACTTTTTTCGACGGGAAAAGAAAAAAAGAGCCAGGGCTCCACCAATAACCGCTCCTGGAATTCCCAACCCTCCTCGACGAACATTGAGTAGATACAGCGGGTGGGTCAAGTAAAACTTTGTATCAATACCTTCGGCTATCAGTGAAGGGGAGGGGGTAAATATGTGCCAGAGGCGTGCGCCGATGATTCCCCCTATGATGAGCCAGATTAGCAAATCCCAAATGATATCCGGGTCATGCCCCCGGCGAGCTGCTTCCTTGCGCGCCAGCCAGCCACCTGCCATAGCGCCGCTCATCAAAATGATCCCATAATAATAAAGGGTAAATTCCTGTCCCCAAATTAGTAAGTGGATACCTTCAAATGAAAACTGCATTGGGCTTTTCTCCCAGATTCAAATCCAAATGTCCGGTTTGCATGCCGGGCTAATTCTTAATCCTGGCTTGCTGCCGGACTTTCCAGAAGCGTTGCAAGGCGGTGATATTAGCCAGCACGGCCACGATCCAGACGGCTATGATCGGCTGGTTAAGCAGTAACAGAGGTGCAATCACCAGGTAGCGCTCCATACGTGTCAAAATACCGACATTGGCATCAAATTTGAGCGAATCTGCGCGGGCTTTAATATAGGATACCAGTACTGAGCCTGCAGCAGCCGTATACACTACCATACAGGAAGTATAGTCATGCAGGCTAGTAAAGTAATACAGCAAGCCCCCCAGAATGAATAATTCCGAATAACGATCAGTTACAGAATCTACAAATGCACCAAATTCATTGGCTTCGCCTCGTAACCGAGCCATGGTACCGTCCAGCGCGTCGAAAGGAGTGCATATTAGTACGAAAATACCGCCCAACAGCATATTGCCTTGTGACAGGAACCAGGCCCCGACAATATTTCCGAGCAGTCCAATAAAGGTCATCATATTGGGGGTGATGCCAATCCG
>CAZLJB010000124.1:0-8013 GCA_964559195.1 uncultured Anaerolinea sp.
GCAAAATCAGGATGGTTTTGGTTTCGGACCGAAGAGCGGTGAGTAGACCCCTTATATTACCATTCAAACAGTTTTTAATAACAGGAATTAATAGCGAACAAGATCGGCCAAATGTACTAATCACTGTAATCCAGGTCGTATCCAGCGGGCTCTTCTCTGACAGTTACATAATTCATACCGCCTACCTGACGAACCATGCCTTTTAATTCCATCATGGTTAAAGCGGCTGATATTTTTTCGACCGGCAGGTTTAGTTGGGCGCGGATTTCATCAACATGGACAGGTTGAGGCCCCAGGACGTTCAACAAAGCAGCTTCTGTAGCGTCTGAAGGTACAACCCGGCGAATTTCGCGTCGCTCAACATTGCGGGTCAAATCCAAGGCTTCAAGCACGTCGGATGGCTGCAACAAAATTCTGGCGCCATTGGCAATCAAACGGTTGGCGCCTTTGCTTTGGGGAGCATAGACCGGCCCCGGTACAGCAAAAACATCACGGCCTTGATCAGCGGCGAATTCTGCGGTAATCAAGGCTCCGCTAATATCACCCGCTTCTATTACGACAACTGCCAGCGATAAACCGCTGATAATGCGGTTACGGGGTGGAAAATTAGCACTTTCGGGGGGAGTGCCAGGAGGATAATCGCTGATAACCGCACCCTGTTGATAAATCTTCTCAGCCATCTGGCGGTGTTCGGGCGGATATATTTTATCGAGTCCAGACCCCAGGACTGCCAGGGTTCGACCGCCAGCTTTGAGGGCGGAATTATGGGCGATCGCATCCACGCCACGTGCCAGCCCACTGACGACAGTGACACCATTTTGAGCCAGGGTGGTTGCCAGCTCTTCAGTTACCTGCCGACCATAAGGGGTGACAGCACGTGTACCCACAATGGCAACTGCCCAGGCATCTTCCTGGGTTACATCGCCACGCATGTAAATCACTGGCGGTGGTTGATCGATCTCTTTAAGGTGGGCAGGATAATCGACATCGTTCCAGGTCAGAATTTTGATGGCGTTTTTCTCGATCTGGGCCATATAGACATCCAGATTGACATCATTTCTAACCTGAATAACTCGTTCGACCAGTTTTCGACCAAGACCAGAAGCAACCAGATCGAAGGGTGAAGCGTTCCAGGCTGTAGCAACATCGCCAAAATGATCAATCAGAGCCTGCAAACGCACCGCTCCAATACCCTTGACCAACGTAAAACCAACCCAGTAACGTTTATCTTCCATTTTAGTTAGATCAACAGTTTGCGTTCTTTATTCCCCGCCATCGGGATTATCGACCAGACCCGGCAATAAATGTACTCGCATGGTCTTTGAATCCAAATTAACATCCAGTAGAACCTGTTTGAGAGCCGGGATCAAGATTTCGCGGGTGGGATTGGCAGGATTTACGACAACATAAACATCGTTTGCGCCTGTTTCAATGATTTCCGTAATGAACCCGAGTTCCGTGTCCGATTCGTCTACAACACGAAGTCCAAGCACCTGGTGGTAATAATACTCACCATCCGGCAAGGGTGGGCAATCTTTGGCCAGCACATAAACTGTCTGAGCACGATATCTGGCAGTCTGTTCAGCATTGTTGATACCTTCAAAACCAAGAATCAGCCCGTCATTGTGGGGACGCCGGCGGGTTATCTTGAGTTTTTCCTTCTTGTCCCCCATGTAGAGAAAAGTACCTGGTGCTAAACGATCAGGGAAATCAGTCGTCAAATCGAGCAGAATATCTCCGCGAATGCCGTGTGAACGACGCAGCGTGCCAACTGCCAGATAGACGACAGGCTCGCCAGCAATGGGCGAGCCTGGATTGCCAGCAACATCTGGCGCAGTCGAAGAAGACATTATGGCTCCATTACATCGAGCGTAACCTGCTGACCTTCGCGCTCCGCGGCAACCCGCAACAGAACACGGATGGCATTTGCCACACGCCCACTTTTTCCGATCACTCGTCCCATATCATCTTTTGAAACTTTCAATTCCAGGCGAACCCGGTTACCCTGACGGGTCTGAAAGACATCAACTTGATCGGGATTTTCAACCAGCGCCTTTGCAATAAACTCAGTGAGAGCCTTCATTTACTCCTCTGGGAACGGATCGAACCCGGCACAATCAGAAACAGGATTACCAATCAAAAAGAAAAACGGCACCCGAACCTGTAAAATCAAAAGCCGGGTGCCAGAGTTTCAAATAAACTACACTCTTCGAGTATTGGCAGGGGCAGCACGTTTAACTTCAGCTGCCTTGCCTTCTGCAATCAAAGTTTCGAGTGCTTCGCCCTTCTTCATACGAGTGAAACGATCTGCAGTACCAGTGGTCTTGAAAAGTTGGGCGACCGATTCGGTGGGCTTGGCGCCATTGCTCATCCATTCAAAGACACGAGCTTCGTCAATGGTGAGGGTACCGGGTTCGGTGCGGGGGTTGTAAAAGCCAACGATCTCGAGGAAACGCCCATCACGGGGTTTTTCTGAGTCCTGGATGACGATGCGATAGGAAGGCTGATTCTTGAGACCGACACGACGTAAACGAATGCGAACCATGGAATTTACTTACTCCTTAACTGAATTTGATTTGATGAGTATGACTGAGGCCGCAGGTTGCGGCCGAGGTACATACCCTCCGATGGTTGGCGACAACCTGTCAGGGAGATATAAACACAAAAGGAAGTGCGACCTGCCAGGCTGATATGCCCGAAAGACTATTTTACCTGAAAAACCACATTATATGAAGGGAATTTAGCAGCAGTTCTTCATTTTGAACAGAAAGACAAGGAAGGGAAAAATAACCCAAACCTTTTGATAAAACCATTCTGAGAATTGCCAGGAATTTAGCCGAACATTTTCGGCAAACCTTTCAGCCCCGTTTTTTGCAGCGTTTTCATCAATTTTTGAGTTTCACGGAACTGCTTGATCAAACGATTGACATCCTGGACTTCATGCCCCGAGCCTTTTGCAATTCGGCGCCGGCGTGAGGCATTCAGAATTTCTGGATCGCGGCGTTCCTTGCGTGTCATGGAATTGATGATGGCTTCAATCTGTTTGAAATTCTTATCCACATCGCGGGGATCAATAGATTTGGCAGCCTGACCTAACTGTCCGGGCAACATTTCCAGAATCTGGCTAATTGGACCCATTTTACGCATCTGGCGCATCTGGTCAAGCCAATCTTCCAGGTCGAGCTGACCCTTCATCATCTTTTCGGCTTGTTTTTGGGCAGTCTGAGCATCAAAGGCCGCCTCAGCCTTTTCAATCAGCCCAATCATGTCGCCCATACCGAGGATCCGGGATGACATACGCCCAGGATCATAGACCTCGAGTGCATCCAGCTTTTCGCCGGTGCCCAGGTATTTAATTGGCACGCCAGTCACAGAGCGAATAGATATGGCCGCCCCACCGCGCGCATCGCCATCCATCTTGGTCAGGATCAGACCGGTGATGGCGACTGTATCGCGAAAGCCTTCTGCCACATGCAGGGCTTCCTGGCCGATCATGGCATCTACAACCAGCAGGACTTCTACCGGTTGGGTTTTCTTTTCGATGGCTTTTAGTTCGGACATAAGCGCATCATCGAGCTGGGATCGGCCGGCAGTATCAACAATCATGACCGAGTAACCGCCTTTTTGCGCCATGTCCAGCGCATAGGCTGCCAATTCGGGTGGTTTTTTGCTGGTATCGACAATAACCGGCACATCAACCTTTTCGCCCAGCTGCTGGAGCTGTTGGATAGCGGCCGGGCGGTATGGATCACCAGCTACCAGCATGACTCGTTCGCCCTTGGAGCGTAAGAGCCTGGCCAGTTTACCTGTGTGGGTAGTCTTACCAGAACCCTGAAGACCAACCATCAAGATTACACGCGGCTTGCCACCAGTCAGATTGAGTGGAGCCGGTTCACCAAGGGTGGCGATCAACTCTTCATTGACGATCTTAATGACCTGTTGACCAGGATTGAGGGCCTTGGAGACTTCCGCGCCAATAGCGCGTTCGCGAACCCTGGCGATAAAGCTCTTGACGACGCTGTAGTGAACATCGGCTTCGAGTAGTGCCAGACGAACTTCACGCATGGCAACATCAACATCAGCCTCGGAAAGCTTTCCGCGCTTGCGTAAATTATCAAATACCTGATTAAGACGATTGGTTAGGTTTTCAAACATGGCGGGGAGATTGTAGCGTGTTTGGCGGGAGCGGTCAATGGATTTGGGTCACCTGCTTCCATTCCACCCGGGAGCCCTCACTTGCAGGGCAGATTCTTGCGGGTCGTTTTTCGATCGTTCTGACCTGGCGAAACAAGGGAAGCACCAGGGATTTTTTTAGCGTGTTTTCTTATGATATGATTGCCACAACCTAAGCCAAGCGAGGCCAAATGCCAGTCCTGACCTTCATTACACTTAAAGAAACCTTCAACCTATACCGGTTGAACCCAGGCACGCCCCTTCCCCAAGCTGTCTTCGAAAGCTCGTTTTACAGCATTACTAGGATAGCTGATGAAGTATCAATCCTGGTGTCTGACCAGGTTATGATGGATGAACAAACATACGAACCCGGTTGGAAGGCTCTCAAGGTTGCCGGGCCACTCGATTTTTCATTGACCGGCATCCTGGCCGATATTGCGACCACCCTGGCGCAGGCGAATATCAGTATCTTTGCCATTTCTACCTTTGATACTGACTACATTCTCATTAAGAGGGAAAAACTGGAAAACGCCCAGGCCGCCCTAAGCGCTGCCGGACACCACTTCAATCCACCAACCAGCCAATCCATTCGATGAAACGCATCCAGGTTATTTTTTCGTTGTGGACTTTGCAAGGGCTGGCCGGGTTTATCTGGCTTGCCAGCCTGCCAACCAATGCAGAACGCGGGATTTTGGCTGGCCTTTCCACTTCACGCCTGGCGTTGCTGGGGATAATGCTTGGACTGACCATGTTTTCAGCCGGGTTGGTATGGGTAGCACGCCGATCGATTGATTTGAAAATAACAAAGTATTACTGGATAATCTACGTTGTGACGAGCCTGATTGCCCTTTCTGCACCTGCCGTGATTCTTGTGTTGGTGGCACTTGGCAGGACAACCTCCTTCACATTTACAGCTTATGCCGGGCGGCTGACACCGCTTGCAACCTGGTTGACACTTTCAGGGTTGGAACTGGGCGTGTTTCTGACAAAGGAATTACGTATATTTCAAACAAACAAAGCTGAAACCAGGAGCCTGCTGCACTTTTCGGTCATTTCCAGTGTCTGCCTGGCAGTGGTTGTGATCTTCATCAGCATTACAAAGTTGGGGATTACCCAATATAACGATGGCTCGTGGGGTGGACCCAGCACTCCCTTGCTTGAATGGCAGATCATCCTGGCCTTATCTGCCAGCCTGATATTCATTGGGCTGGAGAAGCGCTGGCAATGGATCAGAAATGATCGAACAACCGGCTTGTGCCTATACGCTTTTACCTGCATTGTGTGGATTTCCCAACCAATCATTCCTGGTTTTTTTGCCACGCCACCCCGCGCGCCAAATTTTGAAATCTACCCTTTTTCTGATGCGTTGATCTATGCCCAATACGCCCAATCCGCGCTGGTTGGAAACGGTTTTATGTGGCCGGATGTCCCCACACGTCCACTCTATATCACCTTTATCACCTGGTTGCACGCTATCGCCGGGCAAAATTATGTACATGTTATCATGCTGCAAAGCCTGGTTCTGGCAGCCTTTCCGGTGGTGCTTTTTTTTATCGGCAAGGAGCTGGCCGGACGCCCTTTAGGACTCGGATTGGCAATCCTGGCCACCTTCCGTGACCTGACCGCCAACATAGCCGCTCCATTTGCGCTTAACTACACTTATACCAAGCTTTTCTTTTCCGAGATCCCGGCAGCTTTATTGATGAGTTTGTTTACGCTGATGATCCTGCGCTGGATGCGCCAGCCCAAACCAATCTGGTACGCATTACTGGCAGGCGGGCTGCTGGGATTGAGTTCGCTGATCCGCCTGCAAAGCGCAGTTTTAATGGCAGCCGTAATTCCAATTGGTTTCCTGGTCATCACCAGCCGAAAAAAATGGCTGGTCGGATCAGCCTTGATGCTGGCAGGCCTGGTATTGGCGCTGCTGCCCTGGCTGGCACGTAATTACGTCGCCACTGGGGGTCTGGTGGTCGATAACCCAATCTCACAAACCATGGTGTTGGCCAGGCGTTGGAGCGGTGATAACGGGAATGCGTTGATACCGCGGCTGACAGGTGAAGGTGACGCGCAGTATTCCAGCCGTATGGGCGCGCTGGCGCTAGCAAGTTTGCGCGCCGACCCTGGCCGAATCCTGGGATCAGCCGTAAATCACTTTTTCAATAACGAAATTGGTAATCTGCTGGTCTTTCCGCTGCGGGACCAGTTGGACAGCCCCGGAGATCTAATATGGCCCAGGCGCGCCTTCTGGCAAGCCTGGAACGGTCTGCCTGGCCGGGAACAAATTCCGACCCTGGTGATCTACCTGGCGCTGCTGGGTGTCGGGTTGGGGGCAGCATTTCGAAATAACAGGCTGGTTGGGTTGCTGCCCCTGGCGCTCAGCCTGGTCTACAATGCCTGGACTGCGCTTTTCCTGAGCTCTGGAGATCGTTTTCTGGTTCCAATGGATTGGACTATTTATCTGTATCTTTTTCTTGGGCTTTTAACTTTGAGCAACCTGTGGCTGAGAGGAAATTCAACAACCGGGAGCATCAATCCACAAAACGAAAAAATGGACCGGATGGACAACACTTCAATTCAATGGAAAAATCTTGGATTAACGGCTCTATTTATCCTGGCTTGTGGAGCCAGCCTGCCTCTGACAGAATTGGCATTCCCGAAATTATCCAAACCATCCGCCGTACTCCAAACCAGCAAAGCCTCGGGGGGCGAAATCAGTCTGTATGGACGCGCAATCTACCCACGCTGGTATGGCGCAAAAGAAGGCGAACCAGGTACGGCAAAGATGGGGTATGGTGAAATGGAGCAGGCCCGCCTGGTGTTTTTCCTGGTGGGTGATAAAAATTCTCTGGTGATATTTCCTATCCGGTCAGCGCCCAAATATTTTCCGAATGCTGCGGATGTTGCCATTACGGGTACGATGGAGGATGGTTATATCAAGGCAACAAAGATTATTGTACAAAAAGATGGCCAAAGCGCTGAATATCACCCATAGCAATTGCAGGGTGTTTTCCGGGGTTGGAAAACATCCCTGGCAGGCATCACCGCCGATTGTTGTTCGTCCAGGAGGCAAAATCAGGATGATTTGGTTCCAAACCTAAGAATATGGATTGATCTGAGTGGGAAGAACATGGATGGAAGGCATCAATAGCCTGAAAACTAATTTTAGCAAAAACAGACCACCGGGATTAATAAGTGGTCTGTTTTATTTTTTGTCACGCGGTGGAACTCAGCGATCTGGCCATTGATGGAAAAAATGATGGTCTTCTTTTATAAGAAAATCGAGGCAACGGTAAAAAAGGATGCAATCACAATGACAATTGAACAGATGATGGAAAACCACTTTTGAAAGCCATTGTTGACATACTCACCCATCAAGGCCCTATCACTGGTGAGCTTGATCAAATAATAGAATACCAGCGGCAGCGCAATCGCATTAATAATCTGGGTGACCACGGCAATTTGAAAAAGTGAAACCTTTGAAAAAACAGCGATCAACATGGCAACCAGCAATTGAACACCATAAAGGATATAAAAGGTTTTACTTTTCTTGAAAGAATCGTCCAGGCTGCCTGAAACACCAAAAAACTCTGCAAACGCATAGGCAGTCGAAAGAGAAACAACCACCAGACCCATAAACCCTGCATTTAGGATCCCAAGCGCAAACAACATTCCAGCCATTTTTCCGGCAAAGGGTTGGATAGCCATGGCCGCTTGTTCACCAGATACAAGTGTAATTTTATTAACATACAGGGTCGCGGCAGTAGCCACGATCATGAAGAAGGAAAAAAAATCGGTCAGGAAAGCGCCCCAGTAGGTTTCCAATTGGGAAAGACCCACCTT
>CAZLJB010000125.1:0-7998 GCA_964559195.1 uncultured Anaerolinea sp.
GCTCAAAGCGTTTTTGGGCTTCGCTGGCACTCAGACCGTTTTCGGCCACGCCCAGATTTTGGAGGACTTGCTGGGAAGAAAGGGTGTGCCAGTTCTGGGATTGTTCGGGGGTAGCTTTGACCTGGTTTGCCATTCGTCTGCTCCTGGGGGCAATCTCTGTTTCCCACCATTATTAAATCCACGCTTTGGATAGGATAAAAAAACGCCGGCTTTGTATATTTTTATTCGGGCTGAAATTCTTCCTGGTAAATTGAGCCGGATGCTGCCAGCCTATTCTGATGCGAAAAAACTTTTTCGATCATGTGGAAGTATAATCTTATTATAAATTGATTTATACGCTGCTGGCAGAATCTGGAGAAATTATGATCACGATTGTAACTCCCACCACCAAAGAACAATTTAAAGCCTATTATGCCCTGCGTTATAAAGTCTTGCGGGAACCAGGTGGTCATCCCAAAGGCACCGAGAAGGATGATTACGAGCCGATCAGTGACCATTACATGGCGGTCAATGAAGCCGGCGAGGTGGTTGGGGCAGCCAAACTGTATGAAAAAACCCCTGAGGTGGGGCACCTTTCGCACCTGGTGGTGGCGCCGGATTTTCAGAAGCAGGGCATAGGCCGGATGCTGTTGGCGCATGTAGAGAAATGTGCGCTTGAAAAGGGGTATACGTCCCTAGGTTTGATGTCCAGGGTGACGGGGACGGCTTATTTTGAGAAAGTTGGTTTTAAGATCGCTGAACTGCCGATCATGCACCTGGGCACCATTCACCTGGTCTGGATGGAGAAAAAGCTGGCAGAATAAGCTGGCTCTTTGATCTGGACGTGTTGCTCAAAAAAAAGGAACGGGCGTGGATTGGATCCGCGCCCGTTTGAATTTCCATTAAAAACTTCGCGCACTTCGCGCCTTCGTTGTGAAAAGGGTTTTCTTTTCAGGCTTGTCCGGGTCAGGAATAGTAAATTAAAAAAGCTTGCAGGGGTTTAGGCCCTGGCCCTCGAGATGGCGCGAACTGCGCTGCTGATCAGGTTGAAAATGCCGCGCAGGGGTGCCAGCAGCCAATCTACCAGTTCGTTTACGATACCAATGCCCTGGCCAAACCAGATCAGGATAAAGCGCAGCTTGTGGAGGGGTTTGAAGTGCGCATAGGCGAGCGTTCCCAGGATGATGCTGATGGAAATGCTGAAGCGCAGCAGGTCAGATATCTCAACCAGCCAGACCTGTTCAAGGATCAACTCGACACCGATGGTCAATACCAGGATATAGGCGGCTTGCTTGAGGATGGGTTCGCGTTCCACGGCATAGCTGAACAGCCCGGCGGCATAACGCATGGTCAGGATGCCGATGGCCACACCGAGCATGACCACCCAGAGCAGCTTGGAGAGTGAAACTGCTGCGACCACGTTATCGATACTGAAGACCAGGTCCATTATTTCAACGGTCAGCACAGTAGACCAGAAGGTTCTGGATTTGATGGGACTGCCTTCGCCATCTTCCTCGCTGCCGCCGCCAGACATGTCTTCCAGGCTGTCAAAAGCCAGGTGAATCAGGTAAGCAGCGCCAATCAGCTTGATCCAGGAATTGTGGATCAGGAAACTGGCCATGAAAAGCATGGCTCCGCGGCCAACATAGGCTCCCAGCAGGCCAACCCGCAGAGCGGCGGTGCGTTGGTAGCCGAGAAAAGGATGCAGAAATTTGCCCAGTTTTTTTAGCGGGCCTGGCCATGGGATCTCTTCGTTGGCAGGCAAGGGTGTAACGAGCGCTCCGATAATGGCGGCATTATCAATGGAGAGAATGCCTTCCAAAAATATTAATTGAAGCACGATTAAAACAATTGGCCAGTAGAATGCCATGTTTGCTCCGGTGGAACAAAATTACGCCAGGCAGAAAACAGCCAGTCCGGAAAAAGGTACTGCTCCGGACTGGCTGTGGAGTGCGGTTGGAGATTTAAGGCGCGATACGGGTATTCGGTAGGATGGTTGTATCTTTGGGGATGACCACAATGCCATCCTGTACGACCCAGGTGCCGGCATCCATTTCGGTGCCATGCGGGAAGGGCTTGATGATGACACCTTCTCCGATGCGGACGTTTTTATCCAGGATGGCGCCTTCAATGTGGCAGTTCGGGCCAATGCCCAGCGGCACATCGGTGCTTTTGATGGATGGGTTATCGTAATAATCTGCACCCATGATGATGCTGTCCTTGATAAATGTGCCAGGTCCGATCTGGCTGCGCAGCCCAATGCTGGAATGGGAAATCTTGGCTTTCTTGATGCGGCAGCCTTCACATAGCTGCACATTTTGCAGGTCACTGTCTTCCACGGTGGAGCCTGGTAAAATGCGCGGGTTGGTGTAGATAGGCCTTTCGGGATCGAAGAAATTGAATGGCGCATCCAGTTGGGTCAGGGCCAGGTTGGTTTCATAGAAGGAGCGAATGGTTCCGATGTCCTGCCAGTAGTCGTTGAAATCGTAACCGAAGACGGCGTGGGTGCGGATGGAGTTGGGGATGACATCCTTGCCAAAGTCATCGTAATCCGGGAAGTTGGTCAGCATGTCGACCAGGACGGATGTTTTAAACATGTAGATGCCCATGGAAGCCAGGAACGGGCGTTCCGGGTCATCACGGCTGACGAATTGAGCCTGCAGCTTGGGGTCTTTGGGTTTTTCAACAAAGGCGGCGATGCGGCGGTCTTCCGCGACTTTGAGAATGCCCAGGCCGGGGACTTCCTCACGGGTGACCGGGTGGACGCCCACGGTGATATCGGCGTTGTTGTCCCAGTGAAATTTTGCCATGGCGGCGTAATCCATACGGTATAGATGGTCGCCGGCCAGGATGAGGACATAAGCGGCATCGGATGCGATGATTTCGCGGATCTGTTTGCGGACGGCGTCAGCTGTACCCTGATACCAGTCTTCGCTCTGCAAGGTTTGTTCAGCCGCCAGGATCTGGACCCAGCCGCCGTGGAAGGTATCGAAGCGATAAGTTCGCATCAGGTGGCGGTTAAGGGAGACCGAGTGAAATTGGGTGAGAACAGCAATACGATAAATACCAGAGTTGATGCAGTTGCTGATCGGGACATCGATCAACCTGTATTTTCCGGCGATCGGCACGGCGGGCTTGGCGCGTAGTTTGGTCAGCGGGTACAATCTGGTTCCGCGACCACCTCCCAGAACGATGGCCAGGATATCTTCAGAAGCTGTCGGCATTAATTCCTCCTGATAAAGAAAATGTGATGGCAGGCTTGTCGAACCGGCCCTGGGGCAGGTAGCATAGAGAAATATGAGCTTGCTTTAGGGAAAATTCGGGTAGACACCCTTACCGGTACAATTTTACCGCTATTTGAATGGTTGGGTGCCATTTTTTGGGTGGGTTTTTGCAACCGGCAATTTTTGGGGTTAAAATGGATTTTCGGCTGTGGGTCTATTAATGGATGGGGTCTGGATTGTTGGTTGGTACCCCATGATGAGAGAGGCTATTATATGAAGCGAGCAATTGGAAGGTGTATATGAAACTTGCCACCCTGTGTTATGTAAGACAAAATGGGCAGACATTGATGCTGCACCGCATCAAAAAAGCCAATGATATCCACCAGGGCAAGTGGAATGGACTGGGAGGCAAGTTGGAGGCGGGTGAGTCGCCTGAGCAGTGTGTTGTGCGAGAAGTGAATGAAGAAGCCGGGTTGGAAATCCTGCAGCCCCGTTACCACGGCTTGCTGTTGTTCGCGGATTTTAAAGGGGATGACTGGTATGTCTGGGTTTTCAGCGCGGATCAATTCAGGGGTGAGCTGGCGGCTGTCTCCAGCGAAGGGCTGCTGGAGTGGATTCCGGATGAAAAAATCACCTCTCTCAATCTGTGGCCATCCGATTTGATTTTTCTGCCCTGGCTGCAGGGCGGGCGGGTCTTTTCGGCGCGCTTTCAGTATGCGGGTGATGAAATGTTAGGCCATGAAGTGGCATTTTATTGAGTCATCAAATCGGGAAGGCAGTATAATTAACAAATATGACAATCTTGAGCGGTGCGCGTATTTTACTGGGTGTGACAGGTTCCATCGCGGCTTATAAATCCGCTGACCTGGTTTCCAGGCTGACCCAACAAGGCGCCCAGGTGGACGTGATCCTTTCGGCTGGTGCGGAAAAATTCATCAGCGCTCTGACCTTCCAATCTGTCAGTGCACGCAAGGCTTTTACGGATACGGATCTGTGGGGTGGACAGGCGCATATCTTGCATGTCGGGCTGGGGCACGCGGCGCAGCTGCTGGTGATTGCGCCCTGTACTGCCCATACACTGGCCAAACTGGCGCATGGGTTGGCAGACAACCTGCTGACGATCACCGCGCTGGCCAGCAGTGCGCCGATCCTGTTGGCGCCTGCCATGGATGCCGGTATGTATGAGCACCCGGCTACGCGTGAGAATGTGCGCATTTTACAGGAGCGCGGTGTCTTGTTTGCGGGCCCGGCTGAAGGGCGCATGGCTTCAGGGTTGCTGGGTATGGGCCGACTGTTGGAGCCAGCCGAAATCCTGGGACATATTCGTCTGGCATTGGCACGCAAAGGAAAACTGGCTGGCCGGCGGCTGGTTATTACCGCCGGCGGTACGCAGGAACCGATTGATCCGGTGCGTTATATCAGCAACCGCTCGTCCGGAAAACAAGGCTATGCCCTGGCGCAGGCTGCCCTGGATGCGGGGGCGGCTGTAACCCTGGTGACCCATCCCAGCTCTCTGACGCCGCCAGTTGGGGCAGAAGTGCTGGAAGTGCGCACCAGCCAGCAGATGCTGGAAGCTGTTCTGAAAGCCTGCCAGGATGCGGATGCTCTGGTGATGGCGGCCGCAGTGGCGGATTTCAGGGTGGAACAGGTGGCCGAACATAAATTAAAAAAACGCGATGGTATTCCTCAGATCAAGCTGGTGGCTGCGGCGGATGTACTGGGTGAGGTCGCGCAGGCTCGCGATCGTCTAAAAAGGCTCAAAGTTGTGGTAGGATTCGCCGCAGAAAGCCGCGATCTACTTGAAAATGCCGCCGCAAAATTAGCTGCGAAACAATTGGATTTGATTGCTGCGAATGATATCTCGGCTGAGGATGCTGGTTTTGGCGTGGATACAAATCGTCTGACCCTGTTATTTGCCGGCGGCCGGCAAGAGTTGTTGCCATTGATGGGCAAGGATGCTGCTGCAGAGGCCATCATTATTAGGGTAATAGAGTTGATGGAGTAATATGCGCGTATTAGTGATTTCTGATATTCATGCGAATTTTACCGCTCTTGAAACTGTGCTGGCAGATGCCGGAACGGTGGATGAAACCTGGTGCCTGGGTGATGTGGTTGGTTATGGGCCGGATCCAAACCAGGTAGTCGAGCGGATTCGGCAAATCCCCAACCTGACCTGTATTTTAGGTAATCACGATGTGGCGGTATTGGGCCAGATGGATTATGCTGTCTTTAATACCGATGCGCGCCGGTCGTTGTTGTGGCAGAAACAAAGTCTGAGCCAGGACAACCTGGTTTATCTTGAAAACCTCGGGCAGGACAGGCTGGTGCGCGGGAATGTGACCCTGGTGCATGGCAGCCCACGGGATCCGGTCTGGGAATACATCCTGAATACGCTGGCAGCGCGCTTGAATCTCGATGCATTTGAGACGCCGTATTGTTTTGTGGGCCATACCCATCTGCAAACTATCTTTCAACTGGACATGGAGATTGATCGAGTCTCTCAGTTGATTCCGCGCCCCGGGCAGGTTGTGCAGCTGACACCACGCGCCATTCTAAACCCGGGCAGTGTCGGACAGCCGCGTGATCGTGATTCGCGCTCCTCTTATGCGCTTTTTGACCCTGATAATTCGACCTGGGAGCTGCGCCGGGTGGCTTATGATATTGGAGCCGTTCAGGGGCGTATCCGGGCGGCTGAACTGCCGGAAAAACACGCCCTGCGCCTGGCGGAAGGTTGGTAAGATAGAAAGGAAAGGGCGCACATGGCTGCGTCCTTTTTTTATATTTACGGCTCGGTGATATGGGAACATTTTAGTGTTATAGCGCGTTTTAACCATATCAATAGTGGCGTGTTTATTCAAAGGAGAATACTATGAAACGCAATCTTTTTATCCTGAGCATCGTGGTCTTATTATTTAATGCCTGCGCGCCTGCGGCTTCAAGCCCTCAGGCGCCTTCAATTTCGATGGCACCCGCCGTGGCGGGCGGGGCGCCCGAACTGCAGAAAAGTGTGAATGTTCCGGCAGCCCCTCAGGCCAATTTCGCCAATGATTCCGCGACCGGATCGGGCGCCAGTTCGGGTGCTAATCCGGGTGCCAAACCAGCCCAGGATCGGGTCGTGATCCAGAATGTCGATATGTCGATCGTAGTCAAGGATCCACAGGCCAAAATGACAGAGATTGGTGCGCTGGCCAGGCGGCTGGGTGGTTTTGTGGTTTCATCGAATATGAACATGGTCAGCCTGGGGGATAATCTCAAGGTGCCGGAGGGCACGATTGCGATTCGTGTACCGGCCAAGGACCTGGATACCGCCCTGGCAGAGATCATTGCCAACGTGGTGGAGGTGCAAACCGAAAACCGTTCAGGGCAAGATGTAACCGATCAATATGTAGATCTGCAGTCGCAGTTGAGGGCCAAGCAGGCTGCCGCGGATAAACTCTACGAGATTATGCAGAAGACTGAGAAGGCGGATGAGACCCTGCTGGTCTTCAACCAGCTGACCCAGGTGCAGAGCGAGGTGGAGGTTCTGAAGGGGCAGATTAATTATTTCGAGCAGGCGGCGGCGCTTTCGGCCATCAGTGTGCGCCTGGTGGCTGAGCAGTCGGCCCAGCCGATCGTGATTGCCGGCTGGCATCCGCAGGGTGTGGCGCGTGAGGCAGCCCAGGCTTTGATCGATTTCTTCCAGAATTTTGGCACCTTCCTGATCTGGCTGGTGATTTATATTCTGCCCGTGGGAGCGGTCCTGATCGTGCTTTTGGCGCTGCTCTGGCGGCTGTTGCGCTGGTTCTGGCGCAAGGTTTTCCCACGCAAGACGCCGGCTCCGGCCCCGGCGGTAAAACCGGAATAGCAGCCAATCAAGATCATTTCGTGCCACTCCTGATTTGGGAGTGGCACGTTTAATTTCAACTACTTTAGACCTACTCTTGTGGCAGCCCAGGAGGGAGTATCGGCCCATAACAAATGAGGTGTTTTTTTTTGTGGCGAAAGCTGGCTGGTTATATTTGATTTACAGGTATAATTTTGGAGATGGATAAATTATTACGGGATGCCCAGCATTTATTTGGCCTGGCGCTTTCGCCACGGCAGATGGCGCAGCTGGCCGTTTTTGAGCGTGAGTTGTTGGAATGGAATCAGAAGTTCAACCTGACTGCCATCCGGGATGTGGAAGGTATTCGTTCGAAGCATTTTCTCGATTCGCTTTCCTGCAGTTTGGCCTGGAAGGAGCAAATTCCGCGCCGATTGATCGATGTCGGCACGGGGGCGGGCTTTCCCGGGCTCGTGCTCAAGCTGCTGTACCCCAATTTGAAGCTGACCCTGGTGGAATCGGTTGGCAAGAAGGCCAATTTTTGCACCCACATGCTGCAGATGCTGGAGTTGGAAAACGTGGAGGTGCTGTCGGCGCGGGCCGAGGATATTGGTCAGGACCCGGCGCATCGCCAGAAGTATGATTGGGCGGTGGCGCGCGCCGTGGCTGCCATGCCGGTCTTGCTAGAGTACTTGCTGCCATTGGTGCGAGTGGGGGGCGGGGTGCTGGCTCAGAAGGGTGAGAGCGGGCCGGCGGAGGTTAACCTGGCGGAAAAGTCGCTCAAGATTCTGGGTGGGCGGATGCGCCAGCTTGTGAAAGTTGAGTTGCCCGGTGTGGCGGATGAGCGTTTTTTGGTGGTGATCGACAAGGTTTCGGCGACTCCGCCGGGTTATCCACGCAAACCCGGTCAGCCGGCCAAGAAGCCGTTATAAGATGTTTTCTGTAATTATTTTAGCCGAAAGAGCATCGGCTAAAATAATTACTTGCTGGAAA
>CAZLJB010000126.1:0-7988 GCA_964559195.1 uncultured Anaerolinea sp.
CATACGAGATAGCTTCAGGTGACTGGAGTTCAGATGTGTGCTCTTCCGATCTTACCGAAGGTATGATCGAAGACATTACCGAACGCAAACAGTCTGAAGCCAAAATCCTGGCGGCCCTGGAAGAAAAAGAGACTTTGCTGCGCGAAGTGCATCATCGCGTCAAGAATAACCTGCAAGCCATGATCGCCCTGATAGAAATGCAGGCTGGCCTGATACCAGATGAGGGTACCCGGCAGTTCTTGAAAGAACTGGAAGGGCAGGCGCGCACCATGGCGCTGGTCTACGAGCAGTTGTACCAATCTGTCAACCTGGCGCGCGTGCAAATGGCCCCGTATCTCCAGCAGCTAACCTATTACATCTCTGAAACGTTTGGCGGCCGGCACATGCTTCAACTGACCCTGGATATCGGGTCGGTTGAGCTGGATGTGGCGCAGGCCATGCCGTGTGGCCTGATCGTCAACGAGCTGTTTACCAACATTCTCAAGCACGCCTTCCCGCCCGATTTTCAGGGGCAGCCGGCGGTGGACATCAAATTGCAATACGATGGCGAGAGCTACCATCTGACAGTTGCGGATAACGGCGTGGGCCTGCCGCCCGGCCATGATTGGCAGACCAGCCGGTCGTTGGGTCTGCGGCTTGTCAACCTGTGGGCTACTCATCAATTAGGCGGCACACTGAATGTCAGCAACGCTCCGGGCGCGATTTACACCATCACTTTTCCAAACCCGCAAGGGGTGCTGCGCAAAACAACAGGAGAACCATCATGAATACCACGCCCGTGCAATTTGCCAGGCAAATCGAACCGGGGCTTACCCATCGCATTCTGATCGTTGAGGATGATGCCATCCTGGTCACTCATCTGGAACAGACGCTCATTCAGAGCGGCTATCAGGTTTCTGGCCTGGCAGCCACCGGCGAGGCGGCCATCGAAATGGCGCTGGCCCAAAAACCAGATGCCATCCTGATGGATATCCAGCTGCGCAGCGCGATGACGGGCATTCAGGCCGCCGCAGAAATCCACCGACAGCTCGACACCCCGATCATTTATCTGACGGCCTACACTGACGAGGAGTTATTGCAACAGGCCAAACTTACCGACGCCTACGCCTACCTGACCAAGCCGGTGCGCGACCGGGAACTGCGCACCAGCCTGGAAATGGCGCTCTACAAACATGCCACTGAAAAACGCCTGCAACATCTCAATCAGATATTGCGCGCCGTACGCGCCGTCAACCAATTAATCACACGTGAGCCTGATGCGCAGCGCCTGCTGGACCAGGCGTGCCAAATCCTCTTGCGTGCGCAAGGTTACCGGTTTGTGTGGGTTGGTCAATCGATGGGCGACCGGCTTAAACCCCTGGCACAAGCCGGCGAAGGCCAAGCCCTGATCACGCGAATTGTGACGAGCGCCACTCCTGAACAAGGCCTGCGTCTGCCCGGCACACAAGCGGCCCTTACCCGGCGCGTGGTAGTTTGCCATGATATGCTCCAGGATGAACGCTACACACCCTGGCGGGATGTAGTTGAACAGGTACATTTTTCCAGTACGGTCGCCGTTCCAATTTTGCACGAGCAGAGCCTGTTTGGCGTATTGAGCGTCTATTCAGATCAAACCTATATTTTCGGCGCGGAAGAACTGGATCTACTGCTGGAATTGGCGAGCGATATCGCGTTTGGCTTGAAAGCCATCGAGAGGGAATCGGAACGCCAGCGCGCGGAAGAAGAGTTACTCAAATTCAAACTCGGCATCGAACGCTCGGCGGACGCGATCTTTATGACGGATCCGCAAGGCGTGATTCTGTACACCAATCCGGCGTTTGAACAAATTTACGGCTATAACCAGTCGGATGCCATTGGACAAACGCCGAAAATTCTGAAATCCGGCGTTGTACTGGCAAAAGAATATCAACAATTCTGGACAATGCTTCTTAATAAAGAGATCGTTGCCGGGGAAATTATCAACAAAACCAAAGACGGCCGGCTCGTCACCATCGAAGGTTCCAACAGC
The DNA here is from genome assembly GCA_964559195.1 of uncultured Anaerolinea sp. Lineage (GTDB taxonomy): Bacteria > Chloroflexota > Anaerolineae > Anaerolineales > Villigracilaceae > UBA5195. The sequence continues at coordinate 2,009 of CAZLJB010000126.1, forward strand.
CCTATTCTGGATACAGCGGGTAATATCATCGGATTTTTGGGGATGCATCGTGACATCAGCGAGCGCAAACGGGCAGATGAACGCATCCTGCAAAGCGAAAAGAAATATCGCGAGCTTTTCCAGGTCAATCAAGATGGCATCGCCATTTTCCTTCTTGATCCGTCTGGACCCCCCAGTACTTTTGTCGAACTCAATGACGCTGCTCCCAAAATGCTCGGTTACACCCGCGCAGAAATGCTCAAACTAACACCGATGATGCTCGAGCCATATACGACCCAAACCCAATTGCAGGCCAGGAATTCCGAGTTTGACTCGCAAGAAGTCGTTAATTTCGAAACGGTGCTCCTGCATAAAGATGGGCATCCAGTCCAGGTCGAGTTTACCGCTCAGATGATCCAATATGAAAACCAGCCAGCCATTATGAATATTGCGCGCGATATCAGCGAGCGCAAGCAGCACGAAATCGAGCTGCAGGCTATCGCCAGATTGAGCGCTGCGCTGCGCAGCGCGCCCTCACGTGTCGAGATACTCCCGGTGATCGTTGAGCAATTGGTGGTCTTACTCAATTGTGAGACGGTCGCGATCGAGATCATTGATCCGCTGACTGGAGAAGACGTAATAGAAGCGGCGCATGGCATCTGGACAACCATGACCGGCACACGCCAAAAAAGCGGCACCGGTATCAATGCCATCATCCGTCAAACACGCAAACCTTATTTTGCCAATGATTTAAAAAATGATCCAAACCTTGTTTATCCAGAATGGGCCCGCAATGATATTCGAGGCTGTATCGGCGCGCCATTGATCGCTCTAGACCAATTGATTGGTTTTATATGGATGGGGCGCAGATCGGAGATTGCTGAAGCCGAAGTCCGCCTGGTTACAGCTGTCGCCGATATTGCCGCCAACGCGCTTCATCGTGCAACGATGTATGAACAATCCCAAAAAGATGCGGCAGAACTTGTACTGGCGTACGATTCAACCCTGGAAGGTTGGGCACACGCATTGGAATTGCGCGATCAAGAAACGGAAGGTCACACCCGCCGCGTGATGCAGATGACAGTTGAGCTGTCGAAAGCCATGGGTGTCGGGGAAAAAGAATTTGAAAATGTCCGGCGCGGCGCGCTGTTGCACGATATAGGTAAAATGGGGGTTCCCGATTCGGTCTTGCTCAAACCCGGCACGCTCAACGAGCGTGAATGGGAGATCATGCGCCGGCACCCCGAGTATGCCAAAAAATTCTTGGAACCGATTGACTACTTGCGCCCCGTTTTGGATATTCCTTATTGCCATCATGAGAAATGGGATGGCACTGGTTACCCGCGCGGTTTGAAAGGCGCCGAGATTCCGTTCGTGGCGCGGATCTTTGCCATCGTGGATGTTTGGGATGCGTTAACCTCGGACCGTCCGTATCGCACGGCCTGGACGAATGAAAAGACGCGCCAGTACATCCTCGATCAAAGTGGTATTCACTTTGATCCGCAGGTCGTGCAGGTGTTTATGCAGCTTCTGGACAAAAACAACGATAGTATTAGACCACTCCTCCCCCAAATCGGGTTTTGATTTGGGGGAGGCAGGGAGCGATTATTTGTAAATCTGTTTTTTATTTGGGATAAACCGTGCCCATTTTTTCTATGGGAAACCCCTTTGAATACTGGGTGACTTATGTTTCAATACCCAACAAGCCGCCAAAAAGGCAATGAAAGCTATTTGCATTCAACGTGAATTTGATTTCCAAAAACACCTTCACCAATTCGGTTGATGGATTTGATTGAATCAAATGGATTGGGTGGAAGCCCCTAAGCTTGCGCCCAGAAGCGTGTCAATTTTTCTTCCAACTCAAGGGAGTTTTGCACAACCTGTACACCGCGCCAGTGGGCTGGGAATAAATGGCGGTAACGCGCATGGGCAAACCGGTCATCGATCAATACAATAATCCCCCGATCTGTCTCTGTGCGAATTACCCGGCCGGTGGCCTGTTGTACCCGGTTGAACCCTGGATATTGGTAAGCATATTCAAAACCACTTCCGGACAGGCGATCAAAATACTCTTTGATCAGGTCTCTTTCCAAACCCAGTTGGGGCAGGCCAACACCCACCACCACAACACCAATTAACCGCTCTCCCACCAGGTCAATCCCTTCGCCAAAGATACCCCCCATCACAGCAAGCCCAACCAGCGTTTCCTGATTGCTGGTCGAAAACCGGGCTAAAAAGGCCTCGCGATCGGCTTCTGTCATAGCCCGATCTTGAACGAGAATCTGGCGTTCGGGCAGCTTTTCTTTGAGCAGTTCAAACACGGCTGCCAGGTAGGCATGCGACGGAAAGTAAACCAAATAATTCCCCACATGGTTGCTGCAAATGGTTTCAATGGCCGAGGCAAGCGCGCTGTATGAATCAGCCCGCTGCGCATACCTGGTGGATATCTGGTTGTGGATCAGCAGGCAGACATTTTCCACCGGGAAAGGGGATTGGAAGATGCGCCTGGGATATTCTACTTCCCCGGTCAGGAGTTTCATAAAGTAATCAACTGGCAGCAGGGTCGCCGAGAAAAAGACGGTCGATTGGCTGCGCTCCAGCGCTGCGGTCAGCATGGGTGCCGGATCAAGGCAGAATAATTTTGTTTTGAGATCGGCCTGGCCCTGTCGCTCAAAATAGGATACATAGAAAGTGTCGAAGTATTCGGCCGTGCGCAGATAGTTGCTGCATAAGAAATAAAACTCCAATAATTCCTGTCTGAACTCAGCAGGCTGATTCAAGATCAACCAGTCTTCCGCCTTTTGGCTGAATTCCCGAATGGCCTTGAGCAGCTCTTCAGGCGGCACATTCTCAACCAATGCCTGCCTATCTTGCGCCTGGCAGGTTTTACGTATCTCCAGCAAAATCTTATTGATCGCACTCAGCTTTTTGGCCAGACCCGGCAAATGCGGTTTAAGTTCGCGCTGAAGTTTCAGAACCGTGCTTTTATCCAGTTCGGCCGAAAACATTGATCTGGCCCGATCTGGAAGATTATGGGCTTCATCGATTAGAAAAACATACGGTTCCGTATTGAAATCAAAAAGGCGGTGAAGATATACACGCGGATCGAAAACATAGTTGTAATCACAGATGATGCAATCCACCCACAAAGCCAGATCGAGCGAAAACTCAAAAGGGCAAAGCTGAAACTGCCGGGCGATTTCCTCAATCACAGGGCGGGTATACGCTTGATGCTGGTCAATTTCCGCCAGCGCCTTTTTAGCCTTGTCAAAGTAACCACGAGCAAATACACATATTTCCGGGTCACAGTTAACTGGCGGACAAAAACAGATCTTTTCTTTGGCCGTCAAGGTCACGCTTCGTAGATCTACACCCGCCTGTCTCATATCATCCAGCGCCTTTTCTGCCACCAGGCGACCGGGTGTTTTCGCCGTCAAATAAAAGATCCTGGCAACCAGCCCCTGCCCGAGCGCCTTAACCGCAGGAAAGAGGGCCGCGATGGTCTTCCCCACCCCGGTCGGCGATTGTACATAAAGGCGGTCATGGGCCCGGATGGTTTTGTAGACTTCCACGGCCATTTCACGCTGGCCCGGGCGATACTCTCCATAAGGGAATTCGAGCTGTTGAATTGATTGGTCGCGCCTGGCCTGCAGTTCGCTGATCTTTTGAAACCAGTCCAGGTAAGCCGTGATCAAGTCGTGGAAAAAGGTTTGCAGTTCGGCCATCCTGAACTGGCGCTCGAAGGTTTTTTCCTTCCGGCTATCCAGGTGGTAATAAGTCAGGTGAAAGCGGACCTCACTTAAATTATGCTGCTGGGCGTACATATAGGCGTAACACTGCGCCTGTGCCCAATGCAAGCGATTGTGCTCCTCATTCACCAGATCCAGGCTCAGTGTGGTTGTTTTGATCTCTTCAATGATGACGGGCTCCTGGTCAGAATAAAGTCCATCGATTCGGCCGCGCACTTCCAGAGGCGGATCGACGCCTTCAATCCGACAGGCAATCTCGACTTCAGATTGATACCCGGCAGGACGGGCACGCTGTACCTGCTGATGGCCGTGCGTGCCAGCCTGGGCGCGATCACGTTTTTGAAACCCACCAGTGGTCAAATCACCTGACTGCAAAACAAATTCCACCAGGCTGTGAACGGAGACAACCTGAGGTTGGCGTATTTCAAACTGGTGATCAGAGTTGGTCTGCATTTTGTCCAAATATTCTAGCATGAGTCTGGCTAAAAACAATCCTGCTTTGGCCGGGATGAACTATAATTTCTTGGCCCAAGTACCAGAAAATTAAACCAATCCCGAAGGAGTATCTGATGTCCGAAATAACCTCTGCCGAAAAGAATGGTCACATTCGCCATATGGTCACCCTTGAACCCGATGAAAAGATCATGCTCTGCCGCTGCTATAAGTCAGAAAAATTTCCCATCTGCGACCTCTCCCACGCTCAATGTGAAGGCGAAGTCGGCCCTGTCATCATTCAGGTTGCAAAGTCTGCCACTGAAAAGAAGACCGACTGATTGGCCGCCGGTTCAGGACAACTAAAAACCACCTACGCAGGTGGTTTTTTTGACATAATATCTGGGATGAAGATTAGCATTGTGAGCTAATCCAGCTCTTTCCAAACCGGGTCACGCAAGAGCAGCAAGACCAGCATGGCACCGAGCAACAGGGCCGGCAGGCCAATTCCAAAAGAGTAAAGCGCACTGGTGGGGGCAACAACTGCCAACGCAAAGAAACTCAAGGTTTGATTGTTCAAGGCATGCAAATAGGCCGCCGTCCAAATGCCTTTTGACTTAAAGACGGCATAAGCCAGGAAGTAAGCCAGGATGATGCAATAAGCCAGCATGAACAACGAACCAAGCAGTGGCTGACCCGGATAGTTATAACCCATCCAGATTACCGGCCAATGCCAGATGCCCCAGATCACCCCCAGCAAGAACACCCCCCGTATGCGGCCAAGCTGGACCAATTCGGTTTGCAGAAAACCACGCCAGCCATATTCCTCGCCAAAAGAAATGATCAGCCCAAGAAAGGGCCCAATCAGAACTGCATTGAGCGCAATCGAAAGCAATAATACGATGGTGGGCTGGTTATTGGCCGCCAATTGCGGAATAGCTGTTTTCAAGTCGACCAGCTTGCCCAGTTTGAAGGCAAAATTGAGCCAGGTCTGAAACCCAAAATAAAGCACCAACCCCAACCCATAACCAAACCAAATACGCGTTTTGCCCCCAGCCATTCCAGCATTCACAAAGGTAAGCTTGCCACCCACCCGGCGCAGAACAACCAGCAGGATCAGGCCCAGAAAGTTCGGAATAAGCAGCAGCGCTGCGATGGTTGCGCCCAGACCTGGCTGGATCAAACCAGCGATGACACCCACCAGGTACAGGCCAGTTAATAAAAAGTAAAAATAAACGAACCAACGCGCAGCACCGCGGTTGCTGCGGTAAAAAATCGGGCTGTCCTTGAAAAAGAAGGCGCCCAGCAGCATGGCAGAAAAAGCCGGCAGGAGCATCTGGAACTGCAAGACCAGTGATGCACTCGGGTTGGACAACCCGCCATTCAAATAAAGGCACAGATCCACCAGCCAGGTCAGGCCAAAAGCCAGGCCCAGGAACCAGGCAACTCGAAACCAATTGACCGGCCTTGTAACAGTTTGTTCAAACGGTAAATCAATTTTTTCGTTCATGATATTTCCCTGATATTTCATGGTATTTTTTCAGGCTGATAAACCTTCCACTCACTGTCAATTTTATCCCATTCGCGGAATCACACTCGGTGTGATTCATGAACATCCTGGGGATGATTAAACAATTGTGATCCGTGGTTCTAAAATGCAGAGAGCTGGGAAGCGGTAAAAGGAAACCGCTTCCCAGCTCTCAAATCATTAATGACTCAGCTTGCTGCTTGCAGTGTAAATATAAACGTACTGCCCTGTCCCATGCCGGCCGACTCAACCCGGATACTGCCGCCATGCGCTTCAACCAGGTGCCGGGCGA
>CAZLJB010000127.1:0-7921 GCA_964559195.1 uncultured Anaerolinea sp.
ATCCTGTCGGAGTGGGCGCAAAGGGACTCGAACCCCTGACCTTCTCGGTGTAAGCGAGATGCTCTAACCAACTGAGCTATGCGCCCGACGTGGCTGATTATACACGATTTGAAGTGCCTGTGAACCAGGATTGGAGCAAAAATGACTTTTGTGGTGGTTTTAGTTGGCTGGGTTTTATCGCTGACCCTGCATGAATTTTCGCATGCGTTCGTGGCCTATCAGGGTGGTGATACCACTGTCAAGGATAAGGGTTACCTGACCTTTAATCCGCTCAAGTATACGCATCCAGTTTATTCGATCGTGCTGCCGCTGGTTTTCCTGCTGCTGGGCGGAATTGGTTTGCCAGGCGGCGCGGTTTATATTGAGACCTGGCGCCTGCATTCGCGCAGGTGGGTGACGGCTGTCTCGCTGGCCGGGCCGGCTTCCAACCTGTTTCTGGCGATCGTGTTGGGCAGCCTGCTGCGTTTTGCCCCGTTGAGTGCCAGCGGCATCTGGCCGGGCCTGGCTTTTTTGGCCGTGCTGCAGGTGACGGCGGCTTTCTTCAACCTGCTGCCTGTGCCGCCTTTTGATGGTTATGGTGCCATACGTCCGCACCTGAGTGCGGAATGGCGCGCGCGCATGGATGCCTTTGCGCAGGTTTCGATGTGGGTGGTGCTGGCGGTCTTCTGGTACATTCCGGTGGTCAGCAACCTGTTCTGGGCAGTGGTGCGCCTGGTGGCTAACCTGATGGGTATTCCGCTCGATCTGGCGGCACTGGGGCAGAGCCAGTTCATCTTTTGGCGTTGAGCCGGTTTAGCGGTAGTCGCCTTCGCCCTTGATCTGTCCGCGCTCCAGGCGCGAGAAGAGTTTCTCCAGGTTGGCTTCGGCCACTTCCTGCAGCGAGAGATTTAGTTCGGTGGCGATCTGGGCCATGTACCAGAGTACATCACCCAGCTCGTATTTCAGGGCCTGCCGGTCGGCTTCCGAAATCTGGCCTTCCTTGTCGCGAAAAATTTTCTTGACCTTGCCAGCCAGTTCGCCAGCTTCGTTGACCAGCCCGAGCGTGGGGTAGACAATTGGGTGATCGGTGCGCACCAAATTCCAGGTTTTACGTGATTCACGCTGGTAATCGTCGAGGTTCTCTAGCTTCATTGGTTTGATCTCCTGTTTATGAATGCGGCATTATACCAGCCGAAAAATAAGAAGAGGCGCATGAGTTTATGATTTGCTCATGCACCTCTTTTTGATTTATGCGCCAGGGGTTTTGGCTGTTTTCAGGCTTGCGACGACTGCCGGTTATTTGATTTCGGTGGAGATGAAACCTTGCAGCAGGCTATCCAGCACGGTCAGGGAGTTGGCTTGCTTGCCTTTCCCGAAGAGGGTCTCGTTAGCATCCGTCAGGGTCAGCGGAGCCGGGAAGGCTTTACCGCCCTGGCCGGCCAGCAGTTCTGGGAAGGCGGCCTTCATGGCATCCAGATAATTTGGCTGCAGGGTCACGACCCAACCGTTGACCGATTTGGTGGGGGTCTGGGTGCCGATCATCAACACGCCGACGGTTTGCAGGTATTGGAGCAGTTCGGGGATGTCGATGCCGGGTTCGATGAAGAGGGTCGAGACTTGTTTATGGAGCAGGATATCGGCATAGGCGCCGTATTCGGCGGGCTTGGCATCCTCGGGGATATCTTGCACCAGCGGGTAGGCTTCAAAGGGGCCGGTATAGGGGTTGCATAATCCGCAAAAATATTGTTGACCGGCACGGAAGCCCATGCTGATGGCGTCTGCATTGGGAGAGCCTTTGCGCAGCAGAATGCCGGTGCGGAAATCCTGGGTGACGGTGGCGCCGATGTAGCCGGCCATGAAAGCGACCTTATCGATGGAAGTTTTTTCTCCACCCAGGATGCTGATATTGCCCCCGGGTTGTATGTCAGGCAGGTTGATGGCCAGAAATTGGGCCTGGGGGGCGCTGGCGGCCAGGCTGGCCAGATCGGTGGCTGGCGAGAGGTCAATTACCAGCTTGAGGGCGGGTTCCATGTCGGCTGATGTCAGCTTGTTGAGCACAATGAAGCGATAGCTCTGAGCCTGGGCCAGTTCGTAGACCGTCTTCTGGTAGGCTTTTGATTCGGTTTCGTTCATGTCGACCGGCACGACCAGGATCACCAGCGCAGGGGCCAGGGTGGGGGTGGGCCCAAGGGTCGGGATGGGTGAGGCAGTCGGGGCCGGCGCAGCGGTTGCTTCCGGGGCAGCGGGGGTGCCGCTGCTGCAGGCTGTCAGCAGGATCAGGATAAGTAGAAGTAAGGCGAAGCGAGCGCGCAAGGTTTTTCTCCAGAATCAATATGGAAGTATTTTACCTTAAACGAACAGAGACGCCGGTTACTGGCGTCTCTGGGAGAGCAATAATAATATGAAATTTGTTGTGCTTTACAAGGCTGGTCTGTCTTACTTGCTGGCGACCGGGATGTTTTTGGGCCGGGCGGTTTCGGAACGGGGTATGCGCAGGGTCAGCAGGCCGTTTTCGATGCTGGCCACGGCTTTGTCTGCGTCCAGGGGTGCGGGCAGGCGCAGGGTGCGGCGGAAATCTCCGGAGGGCAGTTCGCTCAGCAGGTATTCGCCTTCCTGGTTGCCGAATTTTCCTTCGATGGAAAGGGCGTCGTCGATGATCTGGATGTTGAGATCTTCAGCCTTCAGGCCGGGGACAAAAGCGGTCAGGGTGAAGGTCTCGCCATCATCACGGACATCCACCGGCAGTGGGCGAACGGCATCCTGGATCTGGGCGCGAGTGGCCCAGCGACGGGTGAGATAATAGGGGTTGGTGGAAACATAGTAGCTCATTATTTTTCTCCTTGAAATGTTGATCGAGTAATTGTGTATATCTTAGCCCGGCAGTGTATAAAGAATGATGGAATAAAGTCGAAATTATATAAGAAACTGGGGGTTATAATCGGCGGCATGAACACGCCCAGGAAATTAATTGGTTTGATCGTGATTGGCGTGCTGCTGGGGCTGAGTTTTTACCTGTTTCGCAGTATGCGTTCGTCTGCGGCTCGCAGCCCGCAGGTCTGGACATATTTGAATAACCCGGCCGAGAATCAGAAATATGTGCTGCAGGCCGGGTCGCGCTGTGGAAATGCGCCATTCATTTTCCCGACCAGCGGGATGGTGGGTTATTTGTGGGATGATTCCTTCCAGGCTGGGCACCGTCACCAGGGGATTGATATCTTTGCAGGTACGGATGTGGATGTGACCGAGGTGATCGCCGCTTATCCTGGTTATTTGACGCGCCTGGCGGAATGGAAATCGAGTGTGATTGTACGGGTGCCAGATGATCCACTCAGCCCGGGGCGGCAGATCTGGTTGTATTACACCCACATGGCAGATGCGGCCGGGAATTCTTTTATCTCGCGTGCTTTTCCGCCCGGGACAGATGAGCAGTATATCGAGGCTGGAACCGTGCTGGGGCGCCAGGGGAATTATTCCGGTGATCCCAATAATCCGGTTGGGGTGCATCTGCATTTCTCGGTGGTGCGGGATGATGGCCTGGGGCATTTCAAGAATGAACTGGATATCAATAATACCCTGGATCCTTCGCCGTATCTGGGACTGGCTTTGAATGCCAACAACAACCCGGACCAGATCCCAACCTGCCCGTAGCGATAAATCCAACCTGAGAATTGAACGAATTTGTGGTTTTTTGGGTTGGTCAGGGCGGTTTCATGGTATACTATTGGCCGCCCTCACCTCGGTGAGAAGCTATTTTGCCTGGGACGGGCAACAAGCGTCCCTGAGCGGGTTGCATCCCCGCTAAACTTATCCAGAGCCAGCCTCTCACCGGGTGCCTGGCAAACGATACAAAGGAGAAAGCAATGGCAGTAATTTCAATGAAAGCCCTCTTGGAGAGCGGCGTCCATTTTGGTCACCGCACCAACAAGTGGGACCCGCGCATGAAGCCGTATATTTTCACGGAGCGCAACGGCATCCACATCATTGACCTGCAGCAGACGGTCAAGGCTTTGAATGTCGGTTACAACATGGTGCGAGACTGCGTCATGAATGGCGGCACGGTTCTGTTTGTGGGAACCAAGCGCCAGGCGCAGGAAACTGTGCGCGAAGAAGCCATGCGGGCTGGCATGCCTTATGTCACCGAACGCTGGCTGGGTGGCATGCTCACCAACTGGAACACCATGTTCGCCCGTATCCAGGAAATGGAACGGCTGGAACATTTGCGCGACAGCGGTGAAATCAACCGCCTGACTAAAAAAGAAGGCTTGCTGATCGAACGCGAAATCACCCGTTTGAACACCCGCCTGGAAGGTGTACGTTCAATGAAGCGCCTGCCGAATATGGTCTTCATTGTGGATGTTGGCCGTGAAGATTCATCTGTCCGCGAGTGCAACCTGCTTAATATCCCGATTGTGGCACTGGTGGATACCAACTGCAATCCCCAGGATGTTGATTACGTGATCCCCTCCAACGATGACGCCATCCGCGCCATCAAGCTGCTGGTCGCCAAGATGGCCGATGCAGTTTTGGAAGGCAAGGCCATGCGTAAAGACGAAGACCTGGCTGAAGAACAGGCCAGTGCCGCCGCCGTCGCAGCCCCGGTGATTACCCCGCGGCGTCCTGCCCGCACCGTTGACAGCGATGAAGAAAGTGATGATGCTGCCCTGTTGGGCAAGTCCACCCTCGCCAAGCTAGCCCGTGTCGCTGATGTTGAAGTCAGCGCCGTTGAACCCCAGGCCGAATAAATAATACAGTAAGAGGTTTTGAATGGAAATTACAACTGATATGATCAAGGAACTGCGCGGTGCCACAGGCGCAGGGATATTGGACTGCCGCAAGGCACTGACCGAAGCAGATGGCGACTACAAAAAAGCCGTTGATTACCTGCGCGAAAAAGGCATGGCTACTGCCGCTAAGCGCGCCGACCGCCTGGCCTCCAATGGCACGGTGGAACTGTACTCTCACGGCGGTGGTCGCGTGGGTGTGATGGTCGAAGTCAATTGCGAGACCGATTTCGTGGCACGCTCTGAAGCCTTCCGTCTGTTCGCGCATGAAATTGCGCTGCAGATTGCGGCATCGGCTCCGAAGTACGTCACCGATAAGGAAATCCCTGAGTCCGAGCTGGTGCACGAAGGCGAAATTGCCCGGAATCGCGCCATTGAAGAAGGCAAGCCTGAGGCTGTGACCGGTAAAATCGTTGAAGGTCGCCTTAATAAGTTCAAAGACGAAGTTTGCCTGATGCGTCAGGCCTATATTCGTGACGAGAGCATCAGCATTGAAAAGCTGCTGAGCTCCACCGTTGCAAGCACTGGTGAAAATATCGTCATTCGCCGCTTCCATCGTTGGGAGTTGGGCGAAGGTTTGGGCGAATAAAAAAAGTAAAAAGCCAACCGTGAGGTTGGCTTTTTTATACCTGCCATGCACTTAAACCAACGTGGGGCAGGAGCACGGCAGTCAGAACAAGGAGAAAAAATGGCAGAACTGAAATATAAGCGGATCTTGCTCAAGCTGAGCGGTGAGGCCATGGGTGGTGAAAACGGTTTTGGTATCAATGTCTCGGAGGCTGAAGCGATTGCCGGGCGTGTCAAAGATGTTTCTGAGATGGGCGTGGAGGTGGCGATTGTAATTGGCGCCGGCAACCTGTGGCGCGGAAGTCAGGGCCTGGAGCGTGGTATGGATCGCGCGACCGCCGATTATATGGGTATGCTCGGGACAATGATGAATGCGTTGGCGTTGATGGATGCGTTGGAGCGGGCCAATGTCTTCACGCGGGTCATGTCGGCGATTGAAATGCGCGCCATTGCTGAACCTTATATCCGCCGGCGGGCCATTCGCCACCTGGAAAAAGGCCGGGTGGTGATATTTGGAGCCGGGACCGGAAATCCATTTTTTTCAACGGATACGGCAGCTGCGCTGCGCGCCACCGAAATTGATGCGGATGTGGTCATCAAGGCCACCAAGGTGGATGGCGTTTATGACGCTGATCCGAAGAAGAATCCACAGGCTGTGCGTTTTGACGAGTTGACTTATATTGAGGTGTTGAACCGTGGTTTGAAGGTGATGGATGGTACCGCCATCACGCACTGCATGGAGCATAAGATCCCGATCCTGGTTTTGAACCTGTGGGACAAGACGGCCCTGACGCAAGCGTTGTACGGTGAGAAGATAGGCACCATTGTTCACTAGTTGACCAATCAGGCTGTGATGATAAAGGCGCCCAGGTTTGGGCGCTTTTTTTTAACTTCTCCCGACACCGACAGCCCCTCATTTTCCCGCTTTAAATATCTGAAAACAAGTGATTTGGATTAATTGAAGTAAAAAGCCATTGGCAAAGCCTGAGTATCATCCTGATTTTATTAACCGGGCAAGCTACTTTCTCAAAAAAAAGAACCACATCCAAACTATATTAAGAATTGCCTATCAGTAGCGCATTTTCAATTTTTAGGGTATCCTTGTAATCAGTTCTTCAATATTTCAGGAGGCCAGTGTGATTAAAGATCTTCTCAAGGACTGCGAGTCCCACATGCAAAAATCCATTCATGTCCTTCTCGAGGACCTGACTGCCATTCGGACCGGTCGGGCAAACCCGGGTCTGGTGGAAAAACTTCAAATAGAATATTACGGAACCCCGACTTCCCTGATGCAGCTGGCCTCGATCAGCGTGCCTGAGCCACGCACCCTGATGATCAAGCCTTTTGACAAGACCACCCTCAAGTCGATTGAAAAAGCAATCCTGGCCTCCGACCTGGGGTTGACACCCAATAATGATGGACAGGTGATCCGCCTGAACCTGCCGCAATTGACCGAGGATCGCCGCCGCGAGCTGGTCAAGCGTGTGCACCATCGCACAGAAGAGACGCGCGTAGCCATGCGCAACATCCGGCGCGATTCCATGAAGGACATCAAGGATTTCGAAACCGAAAAACTGATTTCTGAAGATGACCGGACGCGTGGCGAAGATGAGCTGCAAAAACTGACTGATCGTTTCATGGCAGAAATTGATAAAATCGGTCATCACAAAGAACAGGAGATCATGGAAGTCTAAAGACTCCATGCGCCATGGACAAAACCGGGTCCCCCAATCTTCCCAAGCTCATTCCTCAACACATTGCCATCATAATGGATGGCAATGGCCGTTGGGCCAAGAAGCGCGGGCTTCCACGGCTGGCCGGGCATAAGGCTGGCACAGAAAACCTGCGCCGTATCATCAAGGCATGTGTCGACTTCGGTATTGAATACCTGACAATTTATGCGTTTTCCACCGAGAATTGGGGCCGCCCGCGTGAAGAGGTGGATGGCTTGATGCGCATTGTCGAGGATGTGATCGAAAGGGAATTGATTGAGCTGGATCAGCAGGGAGTTCAACTTCGGCACCTGGGTCAACTGGACCAACTTCCGCCCAACTTGCAGAAAAAAGTCCTGACGGCCGTCGATCAAACCCGGCATAATTCAAAGCTGGTTTTGAGCATTGCCTTCAATTACGGCGGGCGGGATGAAATCATGCACGCCATTCAGCAAATGCTGATCGATAAAGTGGATCCGCAGGATATCACCCCGGAGTTGGTCAGCCGGTATCTTTACACGGCCGGCACGCCCGACCCTGACCTGATCATCCGCACTTCGGGCGAGCTGCGCATCAGCAACTTCCTGATCTGGCAGGCGGCCTATTCAGAGTGGTACGTAACCGCCACTTTTTGGCCTGATTTTGGCAAGGAAGAGCTGCGAAAGGCGCTGGATGAGTACGCCAGCCGCGACCGGCGTTTTGGCAAAGTGGAGGCCTCAGAGTACGAGGGTTCGCATGTCTAGGCGGACCTTGACAGCGCTGCTTTTACTGCTGGTTGGTTTTCCGGTTTTGATCATTGGCGGGATCCCCTATTTTTTGTTCATTGCTTTTTTACTGACAGCGGCGGCCTGGGAATATGCAGAAATGTTCCGGGCCGCCGGT
>CAZLJB010000128.1:0-7919 GCA_964559195.1 uncultured Anaerolinea sp.
ATTTCTCTACATCTAGCTTGTTCTCGGTGATGCGTCCTATCCGCTCGGCGATTTCCTTCCGCAACTCATCCGTCCGCTCCGCCACCCGCAGTTCTAGTTCATCATGGGCCTGCTGCAGCCTCTGCTCGGTCTGCTTGCACTCGCTGATATCGCTCAACGTGACCAGGCAAAACGACTCGCCATCAGACCCATGCGCAATGGTCATATCCAGATGGGCCCACGCCACGCGTTGCTCGGCATCCTTCTTAAGCAGGCGCACATCACAAGTCTGCGCCGCGGAAGTCTCCAAAAGCGCTTTGCGGCGCAGATAGAAGATGTCCGCGTCCTCTTTGAAAATAAAACGGGGGAAAGCTTGATTGACCAGTGCCCGCCTCTCCATGCCCAGCAGGCTCGCGACCGTCAGGTTGGCTTCCAGGATCAGATCTTTTTCGCTGAGAGTACAATAGCCGACCGGTGCCAGGTTGTACAGATCAAAATAGCGCGTGCTCATGGCTTCGAGCTGCACCTGCGAACGGCGCAGCTCGTGGTTCTGCATCTCCAACTCAATTGGATAAATTTGCAAATTTTCCTGGGCCTGTTCATATTGGACGATCTCATCTTCCGACAAAACTCGTACCTTTTTATCCGGGCCAGCATCGATCTTATCCCGCCGGGTGATGTCATGAATAATCGAGAACAGAACCTGCCTGCCCTGCACCGTCAGCGGGGCAGAATTCACTTCCACCCTGCGCTCTGCCCCACTGGACAGACGATGTCTGAAAACAAAGTAAGTTTGGGTATTGGTCAAGGCTTTCTGACGATCGGGCGCGACCTGTTCAAACGGCAAAGTGTAAATGTCAGTGATCAACATGCCGTTCAGTTTAGGATAGCCATAAAATTCCAACGCAGCCGGATTGGCATCCAGAATGACGCCCGACTGGGGTTCGATTAACAACATGATCGCCGAATGGCTCTTAAACATCCTGAAAAATGCCCGATCGTCTGACGAGCTTTGTGTTAATTTTTCGGAAATTATTTTTTTTGTAGCCACCAAATTGCTCCTGAAACATTTAACACTTCAAAATCACATGAACCAACTGTCTGTAATGTGAGACCTGCGTCAAAAGCGCGCTTTCCTCAAGCTAGTCTATTTGGTGCACGAATATCCACCGATCTATCATTGTACGCCTATGTAATTTTTTATTGCATCATTCGCAATTCTAATTATTGTCTTATCGTAAAGCAGGGGATTGGACATTTTTCTAATTGCGGAAAATCCCAAAAAACGAGAAAAATTATCAGGAGACTAATAGTAAGGATGTGAGCGCCCCAGAATGAACATGGGGGGTGGCTCCCCGATATAAAGGAGTTTGGTCAAACTGCAGCCTTGTATTCATGTTCTGGTAGATCCCGGGAATTGTAAATTGCATTATGCAAGTTTATCCACGATGGTTTGAAAATTTCCAATTAAAAACAAAAGAGGTACAGTGTCTTTGACGAGAACTGTATCTCTTTTGGTGGCCTGGTGAAAAAACCAGGCTGCCTAATGATGATAATTGTCTATGTTTAATAGGACATTTATCACTGGTTTGTGCTCCTGTGCGGACTCGAACCGCAGCTTTTGGCTCCGGAGGCCAACGCTCTATCCACTGAGCTACAGGAGCGCGAAGCCTACCGAATTTGGGTGGGCTGACGTGCGAGGTTACACTCATATTGGGGTTTAGGCCAATGCTGAATGTTCCTTACCTGCGCCAATTTTACGAGCATAGTTCAAGACCGTCAAGCAACAAAAAATAAATAACAAAAAATAAACCCGCTTCACCTCTTTTTATTGTGAACTGGCAGCTTTCCCGTGAGTAAATACGAGGGCAGTCTGGCTCAATATTTCGAAAGATACCAGGATTGGTATCTGGCATCTATTAAATAGGTTCCCTATCGAAAACAACCGCTGGCTGAGCAGGGCTGTCAGGGAGCTGGTCAAAGTGGTTATAAAAAAACTGTATTATTTATCCCACTATGCCACGGCTGCTGGTGCCAGGCGGGCCAGTTCGGCACGGTATTGCTGAATAATGGCGCTATTGCCATGCTCATCACCCAGCATAAGTAGCTGTTGCTTTTTGTGTGCCAGTTCCCCGCAGACCTGGTAAAAGCGACTGGTGGCAGCATAACGCCCGGCCAGCAGGCTTGTGATTCGGGCGAAAGACTGTCCCCAGGCTGAGCAGGCCGTCCGGTATTGGGCGGGCGAGATCAAACCGGTTTGAGTTTCCTCGCGCAGGTGATTGATCAGGTTGCGCTGCTCCACCCAAGTGGCCCACAGAATAACCATAAACATGAACAGCACGCCAAACCAATCCAGAAACGAGCCAACCACGCAGGTCAGATCACCAAAAAATGGAATGCCAGCCAGGGTATTGTGAAAGGAATGCGTGAACATGGCCAGACTTAACCCGGTGACCGGCGCAATAAATTTCACCAGCCAGGAACGATTCATGCGGGCGGTTGCCAGCCCAATCCCGGTGAAGGCTGTATAAAAGGGGTGCTGCCAGCCCACCAGGATGACCCGGATCAGCACCAATTGAAAGAGTCCATCCCAACCGCTGGCATCGTAACCCCGCCAGATGTAGAGCACATTTTCGGTGGCTGCGAACCCCAGCGCGGCGATCCCGGCGTAGACGATGCCATCCAGAACCGAATCGAATTCACGATGGAAAAACCAGAATACCAGCAGCACCGCCATGCCCTTCAAGCTTTCTTCCACCAAGGGTGCACTGATCGAACCGGTTGCCAGGTCACTGGCGAACTCGGACCCGGTTACCGAGAAGATCGTGATTCCAAAGATGGTATTCAGGACATAAGCCCCGCCGGCTGCCACGACCATGCCCCACAGAAAAACGCCGATCAACAGAGGAATCGGTTCTTTTTCATAACGGTCGAGCCAGTATAATATGAAAGCAAAAAAGAACATTGGGATAAAACCAAAAAACAAAGTCACCAAAAACGCCATGGCAGCCTCCGGAAATGCGTATGCTAATATTGTATAAGGTATTGAATAGAAATCAAAGTCCAATTTGCATTAATATTATTACGAGATTCTCTTGATTGATTTTTGGCTTAATGCTAAACTGAATACAACCTGCATAAAAGGAATATTCCAATGACAGAAAAAATATTAATCATAGATGATGATCTTGATACCCTCAGGCTGGTTGGCTTGATGCTTCAAAAACAAGGTTATACCTCAGTTTCTGCCAATTCAGGTGCCCAGGGACTTGAGATGGTTGAAGCAGAAAAACCCGATCTTATCATTCTCGATGTCATGATGCCTGGGATGGACGGATACGAGGTCGCCCGCCGTTTAAGAGCCAATGAAAAATTCAGGGATATTCCAATCTTGATGTTTACTGCCAAGGGGCAGTTGGATGACAAGGTGGCTGGTTTTGAGGCTGGCGTTGACGACTACCTGACCAAGCCCACTCACCCAACCGAGCTGCATGCGCATGTCAAGGCTTTGCTGGGGAGAATTACAAAAAACAAGCTCAATCCTCCCAGCCGACCGACTGGTGATGCGGCCTACCTGGTGGGTGTGATCAGCGCCCGAGGTGGGCTGGGTGTAACCACGGTGGCATCCAATCTGGCAGCCAACCTGGGCTTGAAATCTGGTACGGATGTCATCCTGGCAGAGTTCAGACCCGGCCAGGGAACACTTTTTACTGACCTGGGCCTCGATCATGCGGGTGGTCTGGCAGACTTGCTTCAATTGCATCCGACCGAAATTTCGCGAACCATGATCGAAGAAAAACTTTTCAAAATCCATGAGGGTCTCAAGGTTTTGCCGGCTTTATCCCGGCCCAAAGACGCTGCCCTGCTTCAGAATATCCAGCAGTTTGAAACTATTTTAAGCAGGTTGGAATTCATGGGAAAATACGTGGTGGTGGATCTCGGTCCAGGCTTGCCAATCCTGACCCAGAAAATAGCGAGCAGGTTTAAGGAACTGATTGTGGTGGTTGAACCATACGAAAGTTCATTGCATCATTCGCAAAGCCTGCTGGATGATTTGGCGGAAATTGGTGTGGACAAGCAGCGTATCTTTGTGGCGGCAAATTATCGCAATCGTTCTGACACCCCGCAGCTTTCAGTAACCCAGATGCAGGCTCTACTATCGGCACCCATCAATGTCAGTTTTACACCGGCCCCCGAGCTGCATCAGCAGGCGGCCCGCCGACATCTTGTGGTCAGTTTTACTGCTCTGGAAAGTGTGACAGCCGTCCAGTTTAATTCTCTTGCCACAAAAATCGAAGCGCGTGCCCACAAACCACCCACTGTATGACCTCCTTCTCCAGCCAAATACTGGAAGCGCTTGAGTTTGCCGCAGAATTAATCCTGGGAGCCCAGCATGCCATCGTATTAACTGGGGCAGGGATTTCCACCCCATCCGGCATTCCGGATTTTCGTTCTGAAGGTACCGGGTTGTGGTCGAGTGACCGGCCGATGGAAGTGGCTTCTTTGCTGACTTTTCGAACCCATCCCGAGCTTTTTTTTGAATGGTTTCGACCATTGGCCGGACAAATTTATTACGCAGAACCCAATCTTGCTCACCTTGCTCTGGCGAGACTGGAAGCCAGCGGGCATTTGAAAGCTATCCTGACTCAGAATATTGATATGCTGCATCATAAGGCTGGTTCCAGGCATGTTCATGAATTACATGGAACCCTGCGTACGCTGTCCTGTACCCGCTGTTATCATCAGGTTGGCTTTGGCGATTATCTTTTGGCTTTTATAGAGGATGGTACAATTCCTCATTGTCCAGACTGTTCTGCCATTCTGAAACCAGACATCATATTATTTGGGGAACAGCTTCCGCAAAAAGTTTTATTCGATGCTCAGCGTGAGGCTCGGCAATGCGATCTGATCATCGTAGTTGGTTCTTCGCTCGAAGTTTTACCAGTCGCCGGGCTGCCAATGCAGGCGATTGACCGTGGTGCTCATCTCATCATTATCAATAATGGCCCCACTTACCTGAATGTCCGTGCAGATATTGTGCTTCCGGAAGATGTAGCCAGGATCATCCCAGCAATTGTAGAGCGTGTACTCGATGGCCACTAAAAACAATACACTTCTCGATCGTTATAAACGACTGATTGAAATATCGCATGATCTGACCTCGACCCTGGAGCTTGACCCGCTCTTAAATCGGATTATTTATGCGGCGCGGGATATTACCAATGCCCAGGCAGCCTCGATCCTGTTGTATGATTCAGCAGCTGCTCAGTTGTATTTTCAGGTTGCCACCAATATGGATCCGATGATGCGCGGCATATTGGTGCCCATGGATAGCATCGCTGGTTGGATTTTAACCAATCGCAAGCCGGTGCGTATCGCTGAGGCTTCCAAGGATACCCGTCATTTTAATAAGGTTGGGCAAACTCTCAGCTTCGATACGCATAGTCTGATTGGGGTGCCGCTGATCACCAAGGACAAGGTCATTGGTGTTCTGGAAGTGATCAACAAACAGAAGGGCGAATTTAATGAGACAGATGAAAACCTGCTGACCGTGATTGGCGGGCAGGCTGCCATTGCAATTGAAAATACACGCCTGTTCCAACAATCGGATTTGATTGCCGAGTTTGTCCACGAACTGCGCACACCCCTGGCTTCGCTCAGCACGGCTACCTATCTGCTCCTGCGTCCTGAGATTTCAGGTGAACAGGCCCGCCAAATCACCACCAATATTCATAACGAAACCATCCGCTTGAATGCCCTGGCATCTGCCTTTTTGGATCTGGCCAGGCTGGAATCAGGCCGGGTCCAGTATCAAAAATCGAAATTTCCGATCCTGATTTTGTATGAAGACTGCCGAAATATTATGCAGTCCAAGGCGGATGAGTCTGGTATCCGCATTGAGCTGGATGTTCCGGCAGACATGCCGGATGTGGTCGGGGATCGCGATAAATTAAAACAGGTCATTCTTAACCTGATCAGCAATGCCATCAAATATAATCGCCCGAATGGGAAGGTGGTGGTTTCGGCTGCCAGCGATGCCCAATCCTGGCAGATTGGCGTAACAGATAGTGGTCACGGTATTCCGGCAGAAGCGCTGCCAAATCTTTTTCAGAAATTTTATCGGGTCAAGGGCATGGAAACCAAGGTGGGTGGTACAGGGCTGGGGCTCTCGATCTGCAAAGGCATCATTCAGGGCCATGGCGGCCGGATTGAAGTCAAGAGCCAGGTAGGAGTCGGGACAACCTTCAGCGCAATCATCCCTACTAAGTAAATTTACCCTGGCCCCCTCACCCATTAATCCGTACTGTCAACCCACGCCAACCATTAAAGGAAGACAACTAACCCTGTCAGACCCGACAAACTAATTTTGTGCGGGTCTGACCAAAACCTTCAACATACCCGGCTGGGCAGCCTGCCTGAAAGCCTCCAGACCGTCAGACAACTGATACTCAGCCGCAATAATTACGGAAGGATCCACTAAATTTTGTTCCATCAGTCGCAAGGCTGGCTCAAAGGGACCACACCTTGAGCCAACTATATTAATTTCATCCACCACAATCGATGAAAGGTTAAGACTCATCTCACCCTTGTAGGTGCTTTTGAGCACAAAGCTGCCTCGCGGCCGGATCGCCTTGCGCGCCAGCTCAAACCCGGCCGGAGAGCCGGTCGCTTCCACCACCACATCCCAGCGCCAGGGCTGGACGTCCTGTTCGTCAATCAGTTTTATGCCGCGTGCGCTCAATAATTGTTTTTGAAGCGCGTGTCTTGCCACAACCCGCAGGTTGGCGCCTGTCAGTGCCAGGCTTTGTGCGATCAACTGCCCAAGCCGCCCGGCTCCAACCAGCAGAACCCGATCATCCGGTCGAATTTGAATCTGCTGCTGGATTTCCAGTGCCGCAGCCAGTGGTTCGGTGAAAACAGCCATTTCGTCTGGGATGGAATCCGGTACGAAGTGAAGATTTTCAAGCGGCAAGCTGGTATATTCCGCAAAAACCCCATTACGGTTAATGATCCCCAAAACGCTGCGATTCTCACAGTGAGTGGGGCGCCCGCCCAGGCATTGTGGGCATGCTCCGCAGCGGACGTTGATTTCGCCCACCACGCGCCGTCCGATCAGCGTTTCGTCAGCCTGGCTGCCCGGCTGCGGGTCAACCTCAACGATCTCGCCAACAAATTCATGCCCGGGGATGCCACTAAATGGATAATATCCTTGCACAAGCTCCAGGTCAGTTCCGCACACACCGGACAGGCGGATTCGAACCAACGCCTCAGCGGGTTGGATGGGTTGTGGCAAAATACGCAGGTCGAGTTGGTTGTTTTCCAGCCAGAGTGCTTGCATGGGTGTCTCCAGGGTTGTAAGGAACAGGTTCGCGTTTTGTTCGTAAAAAACTAAATTATTAATACCAGCCGGGTCAATTAGGCCCGGATATTTTTTTGGCGTTTGCCGCCATGCTCCAGCAGTTACGACCGGCATGCTTGGAAGCATACATGGCCTGGTCGGCGCGCTTGAGAAGTTCATCCCAATTTTCCTTGCCGCTCCGGTATTGGGCAATCCCAAGGCTGATGGTCAGATGGATTGGGCTTCCGTCCGCCAGTCGGATTTCTTTTGAGCTTATGATCTTAAGCAGGCGCTCTGCAATTTGGATCGAGGCCTTCTGAGTGGTGGATGGCAGGATGAACATAAATTCCTCGCCCCCATATCTTCCCAGTTTATCGATTTGGCGAATGGAAGATAGCATTTCGGCTGAAACCACCCGTAAAACGTGATCACCGGCGGCATGTCCAAAATGATCATTGATCTGTTTGAAGTGATCAATATCCGCCATGAAGACAGTCACGGGATGATGATGCCGGTCGCTGGCACTTATTTCGCGCTGCAGATCCGCAACGATGCGTTTTCGGTTTGCTAAGAACGTCAGTGAGTCAGTATGGGATATTTC
>CAZLJB010000129.1:0-7903 GCA_964559195.1 uncultured Anaerolinea sp.
GTCCTGTGATGACAACGGCACGCGTGCCACTGGCCAGATCAATATCGTTGGCGACTACGAAGGCCGGGTCGATTAATGGGTGACGGGCCTTAAACAGGCGAATGACCGGGGAAGGCGCGTTGGGCTCAGCAGCGGGGGTGCGGGCTGTCGATGAAGGCGTGCGGTGAAGTATTGGTTCACAGGCTCGGATCTCTTCGGCATACTTGGCTTTTGCAAAAGCCAGGTCGATACTCGCCAGGGCCTCGACTCCGGCGATGATTTCAGCACCTTGTGCTCCCACCAGGCTGGAGACCTCTGCCAATACCCGACGGATTTCGTCGCGTTCGGCCAGTTCCACTTCGCGCATTTTGTTGTTCAACTCCACAACCGCGATTGGTTCGATGAATAATGTGGCTCCGCTGGAGGATTGGTCATGCACAATTGATTTAATCTGTCCCTTGAACTCGGCACGCAGGGGGATGACATAGCGACCATCACGCTGGGTGATGATGGTATCCTGCAGCATCTGGGCGGTTTTACTTTCTCCCAGGTAGCGCTGCAGGCGGCTCATTAAGCGTTCACGCGCCACGCGAATTTCAGCCCGGATGGCGCCGAGTTTGGGTGAGGCAGAGTCGAGTACTTCACCCTTATCCGAGATGGTGCGCGTAATGGCGTCCACGACCCCGGCGGGTACTGGTAGTGCGAGTGCAAGTTCGGCCAGGCGAGGGTAAGGATGATCCGGGTGAGGTACAGATCCATCCCGGGCTTGCCGGGCTTGTTTCCGACGTTGATTTTCGATTGGTTTTGGATCAATGCTGGGGGGTAGATGGGCTGTGTTGTTTGAATCGGTGGTTTTTCCCAAAAGGGTTCGTTTAAGTTCACGGCAGGAGATCAGCGTATATTTGATATCCAGCAAATCGACCGCATCCAGCACGCCTCCGCGCCGGGCAAGCTGCACTTTTTCGCGGACATCATGTGCGCCACCGATACTGACATCCTGGACCGAGATTAACCGGCGGGCTTCGCTGGTTTCCTGCAGCATCGATAGAGCAGCGTCAAAGGATGTGGTCGGTTCAAGCGAACGCGCCAGGGCCGCCGAAGCCGAAAAATCACAATTGGCAGCCAGGCGATCCAATATTTTTGGGTATTCAAGAACTTGCAGGGTTTTACTGTCCATGAACTTGATTTAACCACAATATTCGGGATGTTGGTAGATTGCAGCAATTCTTAGACTTATTTCGTAGGGGATTGGGGTGTAGCCTACTTAAAAGCAATCCCTGCAGGTATTACGGCAGGGATTGCTTTTAAGTAGGCATTGTTTGACAGGTTCAGGCAAAGTATTTAATTATTTATTTCCGCTTAACACGTTTGAACCGCAATAAGCGCAGGTGGCTGAAAGGGCGCTTGTCCATTTAATTTCATTCGAACGGATGGGAGCTCCGCAGCGTGGGCAATTGGTCGGCAACAGTTCTAAATGCGGAGTGCTGCTCGCAATAGGCGCGGCTGACGTTTCAAGGATGATTGGTGCGGGCCGGGTTGGCGGTGTGGCAGGATGATCCCAATTAGTCTCCCTGTAAGGGGGTATTTCCGGTGTGCCTGAGTTCTTGAGGGCTGAGGCAATGACCATGCTGATACCGATCAGGATTAGCACGCCTGGCCAAAATAAAAATGTCCCAGATCCTGAGCGAAAAAGACCAGAAAAGAAAAATACGGCCAGCGCTACCAACCAGAACCCGCCTCTAAATGGGCCGCCGCGATGACCAAAGCCTGGGCCACGATGATGAAATCTGGGCATACCGGTACTCCTGACTAACCAGTGTCATTTAATAAAAAAATCCAATACAAGCAGATATACGAGCCTCAGACCGGCAGGGTTTCATTGTCAATTAAGAAGTGGGCGCCAGTTTGGCCATCAAGGTGGTGATTATTTTAAGTTGGAGCCACCACTGTTCCTTTGGGCGTTGGTTGCCAATATCCACCATCCGCTCAAAATCGCGCATATCATGGAATGATATTTTGCCGTTTTGCAACCCGATAAAGGCACTGTTGCTGGTCTGTTTTTCACTTTCCCGAACCAGAAATTCAAGACATAGACGGGCCAGACGTGAAGCCTGGATGCGGTCAAAAGGTGATGGATCACCACCCTGCTGCAGATGCCCCAGGACCGCCGGGCGTACATCAAAGATTGAACGGCCCTCTTCTTCGAAGAGAGAGCAGATAAAATTAGTGGTGTAGATCGGGTTGGCATTTTCGGCGCGAATGAATAGCCCAAGTCGCTTACCTGAATCAAAGCCACGGTTGAGAGTCTCAATATCTTGCGCCAGATCTTTGAGCGTGACACCTTCTTCGTTGATGTAGACCCGCTCAGCGCCGGTTGCCATGCCGCTCATCAGGGCCAGGTAGCCACAGGAATGACCCATCACCTCCACAACGAAACATCGCCGGGCAGCAACGGCGGATTGCTTGATCTTATCAACCGCATCGACGATGTTATTGAGAGCAGTGTCAGCGCCAATGCTGAATTCGGAACCCGGTAGGTTGTTACTGATCGAGGCGGGTAAACAGACCATCGGGATATTAAAGGCCGGAAAATTAGCCCGCTCGTTACTCATAGTGTAGATTGCCTCGTAGCCAGTCCAACCACCGATGACCAGCAGGGCGTCAATATGATTGTCTTCAATGGTACGAGCGATTGAATACAAGTCGCTGCCCCTCGGTACTTTGCGACTGGTGCCCAGAACAGATCCACCCTGTGATGCCCAACCCGATACACTCATCCAGTTTAGTTCGCGGACCTGGTTTTTGCACATGCCGTCAAAACCATTGCCGATGCCCAGCATGATGTGCCCCTGATCCAACCCCAAGCGGATGGCTGTTCGTCCGGCAGTGTTCATGCCGGCGGCGGGGGCTCCGGCGTTCAAGATGGCAATCCTCAAACGTTTTTGGCCGGGTTCTGGTGGATGCGGCAGGGCGCGAACCATTGTTTTTAAAGTATTGAAAGCTTCCTTGAAGCTGGTGCTGCGCAGCTCAATGGCTTTTTCGTAATCCCTGGCATTAATTGCATCGGCGATTGCCCTGGTTTTTTCCACGCATTCCATTAATGGGATGTGAACGATTCTATTAGCGCGGAAACCAACCAACTGGGGTTCTTCCGCGGATTTTGCATTCAGAATGGTAATGACAGCATCGTAGCCTAGTTGGGTGGCCAGGTTGCGGTCAAAGGCGCTTGGGCGCCCGCCACGTTGGACGTGACCCAGGGCGGTTACACGGACTTCCTCGCCAAGGCGTTCTTCTAACAGGCGCTGGACATCCGTGCTGCCAATGTAGTTGCCATCACGGTCGCGGGCACCTTCCGCCAATACAACAATATGATCTCGCCTGCCGGCCTTTGTACCGGCTTTCAGGCGTTCGACCATTACATCCTGCCAATTGTCCACATCCGGAGGCGCTTCCGGGATCAGTACCCAATCTGCTCCAGTGGCCAGGGCACCATAAAGTGCCAGGTAACCACAGTTGCGCCCCATTACCTTGACGATGAAGGTGCGCTGATGGCTGGCAGCTGTGCTGGAAATGGCATCGATCGCTTCTGTGATGCGGTGCAGGGCGCTATCTGTGCCAATAGTCATATCTGTGCCAGAGAAGTCGTTATCGATTGTTCCCACCAACCCAACAATTAAAAGGTAGGGGTGGGCAGCAGCCACTTCGGGACTGATTTCGTTGTTTTCGACCAGTTCGGTTACCAGGGATGGCCATTCCTGTCGGAAAATGTGTGCACCGGTTAACGACCCGTCGCCACCAATTACGATCAATCCGTCAATTCCCAACCGGATCAGGTTTAGAGCCGATTTCCGGCGCCCATCTCTGGTTCGAAATTCCTCACTGCGAGCTGTTCCAATGATGGTGCCGCCGCGCTGCAAGATTCCGGCCACACCATTCCAGTCCATTTTTTGGATGCGTTCGCCACCCTCCACCAAACCCTGGTAACCTTCATACACGGCAAAAACTTCTGCACCTTTGTCAATGCCTGTACGGACCACAGCCCTGACGGCCGCATTCATACCCTGGGCATCACCCCCACTGGTCAGTACCGCAATTCGCTTTGTTGATGTCATTTTGATACTTTACTCCTGCTAAAAAATTCAGCCTTCAGCTGTCAAGCTTTTCTTTATGTGTTTCATTTCAACATGGGCATTTTTATGCCGTGCCGTTTTGCAGCTGCAATGGCAATTTCGTAGCCGGCGTCTGCATGGCGTACCACGCCCATGCCAGGGTCAGTGGTAAGGACCCGTTCCAGGCGCGCGGCTGCTTCGGGTGTGCCATCCGCAACGATCACCTGGCCGGCGTGCTGGCTGTACCCAATCCCAACCCCGCCACCATGGTGGAAGGAGACCCAGGTGGCGCCACCCACGATGTTGATCATAGCATTTAAGATTGCCCAATCCGAAATGGCATCTGAGCCGTCTTTCATTGCCTCGGTTTCGCGGTTGGGGCTGGCTACTGATCCGCAGTCCAGGTGGTCTCGACCAATCACAATCGGCGCTTTAAGGATGCCTTTTGCAACCATCTCATTGAATTTTAGCCCGGCCAGCGCCCGTTCGCCGTATCCCAACCAACAGATGCGGGCTGGCAGACCCTGGAAGGGAACTTTCTCTCTCGCCATTTTTAGCCAGCGATGCAGGTGCTCATCATCCGGAAACAATTCCTTGACGGCTTCATCTGTCCGGTAGATATCTTCCTTGTCGCCTGAAAGTGCCACCCATCTAAATGGGCCTTTGCCTTCGCAAAAAAGTGGGCGGATATAGGCTGGAACGAAACCGGGGAATTCAAAGGCATCGCTGACCCCATGGTTAAAAGCTTGTTGGCGGATGTTGTTGCCGTAATCGAATACCTCGGCTCCCTTGTGCTGAAAGTCGAGCATGGCCCGCACATGTTTGGCCATGGACTCCATCGCCATTTTTTTATAAGTATCCGGATCACTGACGCGCAGCTGGTTTGCTGCTTCCACTGTCAGCCCGCTGGGAACGTAATAGAGGGCTTCATGAGCTGATGTTTGATCTGTGACTACATCCGGGGTGATGCCACGCACTACGAGTTCCGAATAGATATCGGCGGCGTTTGCCACCAAGCCGATGGAGATGGGTGTGCCAGCGGAGGTGTGTTCCTCAACCAAGGTCATTGCTTCTTCAAGACTATCCACTACAGTATCAATATAGCCAATGGCGCGCCGTCGTTCGGCGCGTTCGCGATCCACTTCCACAATCAAACCGACGCCCTCATTCATTGTGATTGAGAGTGGTTGTGCTCCGCCCATGCCCCCTAATCCGGCTGTTAGAACGAATTTACCTTTGAGCGAGCCCCAACCCTTAAGTTTGGCAAGCGCGCCGAAAGTTTCATAAGTACCCTGCAGAATACCCTGGGTGCCGATATAGATCCACGACCCGGCTGTCATCTGCCCATACATGATCAGGCCTTTTTTTGCCAACTCATCGAAATGTTCCCAGGTGGCCCAGTGCGGCACCAGGTTCGAATTGGCGATCAATACTTTAGGTGCATCGCGATGTGATTTAAATACGACCACAGGTTTGCCTGACTGAACCAATAAAGTTTCGTCATCTTCTAGATCTATCAACGCTGCCAGGATTGCATCGAAGGATTCCCAGTTGCGTGCGGCTTTCCCCCGCCCACCGTAAACCACCAGATCATCTGGTTTTTCAGCAACATCCGGATCGAGGTTGTTTTGGATCATGCGGTAGGCGGCTTCGCTCAGCCAGTTTTTACAAGTGAGTTGTGTCCCGCGCGGTGCGCGTACAACACGTGGACCGGTCATGAGTTATCTCCTTGAGGTTGGAACTTAATAATTTGCTTCCGGGCAATCTTAATAAAAAAAGATAGTAAATATTTATCAAATTATAAGCCCCAAAAAGACAACGGAGACCATTCGGTCTCCGTTGTCTTTTGTAGATTTTGTTTTCTAGCTTCAAAAACTTTAATTTGCAGTTGAAAACTGGGCGAAATTGGTTGATTTTAAGCGCTGAACAAGTTCGTCCTGGGCATCGCACCAGATAGGGCGCAGCGGACAGTCGTCTCCAAAAGAGCAGACGTTTTCATCATTCACACATTCATTGAGGGCGATTGG
This sequence comes from uncultured Anaerolinea sp., assembly GCA_964559195.1. Lineage (GTDB taxonomy): Bacteria > Chloroflexota > Anaerolineae > Anaerolineales > Villigracilaceae > UBA5195. The sequence continues at coordinate 6,116 of CAZLJB010000129.1, forward strand.
CCCATCAATTGATTCTACAACATCCAGCAAGGTAATTTCCTCTGGGCGTTTGGCAAGCATCACGCCACCACGAGCACCGCGCGAAGTTTGTAACAAGCCGGCAATTGAAAGCTGCGAGATGATCTTGGCCAAAAATGAGGGTGGAATGTGCTGTTCCAAGGCGATCTGGCTGGTTGCGGCGCGTTGATTTTGTCCAAGTTTTGAGATGTAAAGCACAGCACGGATGGCATAGTCGGCCTGACGAGTAATTTGCATTAATAACCTCTTTGTTGAAGAAATGAATTTGATCAAACCTGCTGTTTTCATTTTGTTTGGCAGGCAGGAATGTAAATATTTCAAATACAGTAAAACGGTAATTTTCGTCTATTTATCCTAATTTTATTGTTGGATAGATAAATCTACAAGTGATCATCGTCATGGATAAAATATGACCTTTTTCTCCGATATAAGATAAAAGGCGAGATTCGGCCTTTTTTTACTGATTATTTTTTAATTATGAGATTTTAGGGAACATTTTTGTGAGCAGGGATAAATTAACCACATTAAAAATCTTCTACTCTTTCAACTAATTAACCTTCTTGGTGAGCAAATAACGAATACCGGAATCCTACTCAGTCTTGTGCCATGGATCGCGAAGATTATCTTTGGATCGATTGGCGGGGCAGGCGTTGCAGAGATTTTAAATGAGTCAGTCTTCACAATGGGTATGATTTTCTTTGGGGCTTATCGGAGGCAGTTTCGCTTTAAGTATTTAGGGCTTCAATGGTTATTTGATCCGCGAGAAATGACACCAGCAGGCGAGTCTCCGTCGGCTGGTGTCATTCGATCTTGCCGCCATGGTAACTGCGCCAAGGCGCGGGCCAACAAAGCGTGCATTGGATGCTGGGGGGTGATGCCCAAAGCTCTAATTCGGGCAGACCAAATTTTGCAGATGAAGATCTTTTGCAAGAACATTTTGAAGATCATTATGCCGAATTTGGCTATCGAACTAAAGATGAGTACTTAAACAGAACGAGAAATTTGTTCAAAGGCGGAGATGAGATCGAGTCCTTTTATCGAAACGGTGACGGTGCTACTTTGTTCTATAATAAAAACGTATTTACTCACAGCTTCATTATGTTTTGTTTTTCGCCATGCGAATATTTGCTGTCCCGCGAAAGCCAATCGATGAGTTTCACTGCACATGGTTATTTTCGGGTGATCTTCCCGAAAATAACCATAAAAAACCTCCTCTTTCCTCTCGGGGAAGCCAACTATGCCCAGCCTGGCCCTCCCCGTGAGTAATATTATTTATTAATGGGAAATGGTTTGGGCTTTGAGCTTCAAAATCCCAGTATTTTGGATCTCATTTCTAGTACCTGAAACAAATTCCCAAAACTTTGCTTGCGCTCTTGTCAGGGACTGCTGCCGGTTGCGGGCCAGATAAATATTACGGGTCAGCACCATACCCTCAACCTCAACTTCAACCACATGCCCTAACTCCAAACCCCGCGCCGCCGAGAGACGAGATACAAAAGCAATCCCCAACTCCTCCTCCACAGCCATTTCAATAGCCTCCGTATTCCCCAAAACCATGGCCACATTAAGCATATCAGAGGCTATATCGTGCTGGCGCAGCCCATCCATCAACACTTCACGTGTTCCTGCCAATTCCTCACGCAATATCATGGGTTCCTCAAGCAGATCATCCGGGAAAACTTTACGGAATTTCGCCCACGGGTGATTTGCCGGCGCAATCAAGATAACTGAATCGGTATAAAACTCCTGATATTCAAGAGAAGAATTCTC